>NZ_JBWKMK010000015.1:0-34211 GCF_056431365.1 Acinetobacter seohaensis | reverse complement strand
AGTATTTGGATTGTCACTGCTTGCTCCAAAGTTAACATGTTGAGCAGTCCAAAATGACCGCTATATTAACCAAGGGGGTCAGTTTTTAAATGCCATTAGGGGGTCATTTTTACACTGCCGCTAACACAATTCTTCACGTGGCCCATAAACAGGTAAATTACGTTCTGCAATGAGTTCAGGTACACCACCAATATGGTCTTGATGCCAATGTGTCAACCAAATTTGCGCGATCTCTAAACCATGATTTTGGCAAAAACCTTCAACAGGTTTGGCATCAGTTGGGTCAACCACCACCACTTGTTTGCTGGCACAATGTTCAAGCAACCAAATATAGTTTTGTGATGGTTTCTGCGCATCAATAAGATGAACTTGGTAGTGCATGCTCAGTTCCTGAAACTTAATCGCTTGTGGCTATTACAGCATGCTTTTGCGGGCGTGTAAAAGTGTATCCCCAAGTGTCTGAGTATCGCTTTGCTATGTGACCACTTGATGATGAACAAGAGATGTAAAGATAAAATAGAAATAAAAATCAAATCCATAAAAAATGCCGTGATCAACACGGCATTTTAAAACAGAGATTCGGTTTGATCTTAGCGGATTTTTGCCAAGAAACGACCTAAACGTGTCATTGCTTCACGTAATTCATTTTCTGCAGGCAAGAACACGACACGGAAATGATCAGGCGTTGGCCAGTTAAAACCTGTACCTTGAACCAATAAAACTTTTTCTGCTTTGAGTAAATCGAGCATTAACTTTTCGTCATCTTCAATTGGATAGACGTTTGGATCAAGTTTCGGGAAGCAATACATTGCACCCTCAGGTTTGACACAAGACACGCCAGGAATGTCGTTCAGCATTTCCCATGCAATGTTACGTTGTTCGTATAAACGACCACCCGGACGAATCAAGTCATTGATAGACTGATAACCACCCAATGCTGTTTGAATCGCGTACTGCGCCTGATGGTTGGCACACAAGCGCATAGACGCCAACATGTCTAAACCTTCAATGTAGTCTGCAGCGCGTGATTTATCGCCTGTAATCGCCATCCAGCCTGAACGGAAGCCCGCAATGCGATACGATTTAGACAAGCCATTAAATGAGATACAGAGTTGATCACCCGCTAAAGCTGCAACCGCAACATGCTCAATGCCGTCATAAATAATTTTGTCGTAAATCTCATCGGCAAATAAAATTAAGTCATATTTTTTTGCCAATGCTACAATTTGTTCCAACACATGACGTGGATAAACCGCACCCGTTGGGTTATTCGGGTTAATAATGACAATACCGCGCGTATTTGGCGTGATTTTGCTTTCCATATCGGCAATGTCTGGATACCAAAAGTTTTCTTCATCACATTTGTAGTGAATAGCAGTACCGCCCGATAAATTCACTGCCGCAGTCCAAAGCGGGTAGTCAGGCATTGGTACCAGCATTTCATCGCCATCGTCCAACAAGCCTTGCATCGCCATAACAATCAGTTCAGACACGCCGTTGCCTATATACACATCATTGACATGCATATCGAAAATGCCTTTTTGCTGATAGTACTGACAAATCGCTTTACGCGCAGGGAAAATCCCTTTGGAGTCGGTATAACCAATCGCATTAGGCAAGTTCAATGCGACATCATTAATAATTTCCTGTGGCGCTTCAAAACCGAATGGGGCAGGGTTGCCAATATTCAGTTTAATAATTTTATGACCGGCCTCTTCCATTTCATTGGCCGCTCGTAACACAGGTCCGCGAATGTCGTAGCATACATGCTCAAGTTTTGATGATTTTTTTATTTCGCGCGGAGTCGTGTTACCTAGTACGGACATAGTTCCATCCAATGATTAGAAGATAAATAAATTATAGATTACTGAAATATCACAATCTATGCTGAAATTTAGCTAGATATTTTGCAAGGTCTAGCGTAAAAATGGAAGTACTGAAGCATGACACTGAATGTCAAAGATTTAAAGGAGTTAGTGATGGGAAAACTCAATAAAACAGACCGAGAATGGCAAAGAGAGTTATCACCAGAGGAATTTCGGATTACACGTCAAAAAGGCACGGAGCCTGCTTTTACGGGGAGATATTGGAATACTAAACAAGAGGGGATTTATACCTGTTGTTGTTGCGGTACAGCGCTATTCTCATCTGAAACAAAATATGACAGCGGTAGCGGTTGGCCAAGTTTCTATCGTCCAATCCAGCCTGGGGTGATTGAAGAACATCAGGATGGTTCGCACGGCATGCAGCGTACTGAGATTGTTTGTCATCATTGTGACGCACATTTAGGGCATGTTTTTGATGATGGTCCACAGCCAACAGGATTGCGCTATTGTGTCAATTCGGCTTCTTTAGAACTCAAAACACAAGAAAAAAATGATGAGGGAAATTATCCATGACCAACATTTATCAGTTTGAAGCTGAGTTGTTAGATGGACAAAATAAAGCCTTTAGCGATTATGAAGGGAAGGTTTTGTTGATTGTAAATACAGCCAGCAAGTGTGGTTTTACGCCTCAATTTGCGGGTTTGGAAAAGTTATACCAACAATATAAAGACCAAGGTCTTGAAGTTTTGGGCTTTCCGTGCAATCAGTTTGGTGGGCAAGATCCAGGTTCCAATGAGCAAATTGGGAGCTTCTGCCAAAAAAACTATGGTGTCAGTTTTCCAATGTTTAGCAAAATTGATGTGAAAGGGCCTGAAGCACATGCGATTTTCCGTTACCTGACCAATAACAGTAAAGGTATTTTGGGCAACGGAATTAAATGGAATTTCACCAAGTTTTTAATTGGCAAAGATGGCAAGGTGTTGAACCGTTTTGCTCCGACCACAAAACCTGAAGATTTGCAGGCGGAAATTGAAAAGGCTTTACGATAAAGGCTTGCGCTTGTGCAAATAATTTAGGGTCTGTTGACACTTCGTCTATATTTGCGACAACGCATATTTTTTAGCTGATATAAGGCATGAGACAGGAAATTTAGTCATTCTAAATAACTGACTCATAACGCAATAGCAGCAAAAAATATGCTTGTCCCCTTGCGCAGCAAACAAAGCAGTGCTTTGTTATTGCTCATGTGGCTAAAACTTTCTCAGATTGCGTCATGAAACTTGGCAATAGTCTCGCTATTACTTGCGTTTCATGCCTGATCTGCTCAGTTTTAGCCTACAGCGCAAGCCATTTATGAAATGTCAACAGACCCTGATTAAGGCGATCAGATGATCGCCTTAAATTTAGTTGAAATCATTAACTTATAAAATCGCTTTAAGACGTTGAATTACTTGTTCACATTGCGCCAAATCTGCAACCAAAGCTAAGCGAACATGGTTTTCACCCGGGTTACCTTGTGCGGTTTCACGAGATAAATACCGACCTGGCAGCACTTTAATATGGGCTTTTTCCATCAATATTTTGGCAAAATTTTCATCATGGTCGACTTTGAGCCAGTAATAAAAACCTGCATCTGGTTTTTTTAATGGCAGTAAATGCCCAAGTTCCGTTTGGAATAATTCAAACTTGGCGCGATATTGTTGACGATTATCTTCAACGTGCTGTTCATCATCCCAAGCTGCAATAGATGCCAATTGATGTTGTACAGGCATTGCCGCACCATGATAGGTACGATATTGCAAATAAGGTTTTAATAAGTTGGCATCGCCCGCAACAAAGCCTGAACGCATGCCGGGTAAGTTTGAGCGTTTAGACAAAGAATGGAATACGATGCAGTTTTTGTAGTCATCGCGTCCAAGTTCGGCACAGACTTCCAGTAAACCTGTAGGCGCTTGGTCAAACCATAATTCTGAATAACATTCATCAGATGCAATGACAAAATTATATTGATCTGACAGGGCAATCAGCTTTTTAAATTGTTCTTTTGAAAGGACAGCACCCGTTGGATTTCCCGGTGTACAGACAAATAATAAAGCAGTTTTTTCCCAGACTTTTGCAGGTACAGCATCAAAATCACCCAAGTAATTATTGTCTTCGGTGCAATTGATGAAATAGGGTTGAGCACCTGCCAATAAAGTTGCCCCTTCATAAATTTGATAAAACGGATTGGGCATCACTACATAAGGCGCATCTTCACGTCGAATCAAGGCTTGTACAAAGGAAAAAATCGCTTCACGTGTACCTGAAACGGGGAGTACTTGTGTGTCTGGGTTAACTTGCTTTAAATGAAAGCGTTGTGTCAGCCAATGGGCAATGCTGTGACGTAATTCAGGCAGACCTTTGCTGTTCGGATAAGTTGATAAATGCTGAAAATTATCAATAATGGCCTGTTTGACAAATTCAGGTGCAGGATGTTTAGGTTCGCCAATAGACAGTGGAATTAACGGCAAATTTGCAGGTTGTACGTCCTGAAATAGTTTGTTTAACTTTTCAAAAGGGTAAGGATGTAATAAGGACAAACTTGAGTTCATGGATGTTCCGTAAATTGAAGTTAATGTTGACCACAGACCTGATTAGAGGCCTCATCTAAAGCAGCTTTGAGCTGGATGGCAAAGGTATCTGCTTCAGACTTTGTCATTGGGTTGCCATCTTTTTTGGTGACGAAGAAAATATCTTCGGCACGTTCGCCCAGGGTGGCAATTTTGGCGGAGTGAATATCTAAGCCTTGCATCATAAACAAGCCGCCAATTTTGGCGAGTAACCCGGGATGATCTAGTGTGGCAATTTCGACCATGTTTTGATTCAGCGCTGCATTGAAAGTCACTTCTACTGTATTTTCAATGTCAAAATGACGTAATTGACGCGGAATGCGGCGTTGCATCAGACCCGGATATTTATCTGACTGGCTCAAGGCATTCACTAAAGCCTCAATCACCATTTCTTCACGTTCAGGGTCTGTTAAGAGTGTGCCAAAACGGTCTAAGACCACGTAAGTATCCAAACTAAAGGCTTTGGTCGCAGTAATAATTCGTGCATCCTGAACGTCAAGGTTCATGCGGTCTAAAATAGCGACAGTTGTGGCAAATAGGTTGGGTTGGTCTTGCGTGTAAATAAAGATTTGTACTGCGTCTTGTGCTGATTTTCGGTGCGCGCGCATGAGCACTAATGGTGCAGGATTATCGCCATGCTCCAAAATCGCGCGGGTATGCCATGCAATTTCATCGGCAGATTCTTTAATAAAGTATTCATCGCCCAGTTCTTGCCAGACTTTTTCAACAGCACTGAGTTCAAAATCTTTAACCAGTAACTCGCTTGCCGCAAATTTGGTGTCTTCAATCAGCATTTGATAATCGACGGGACGCCCAAGTCCTGAGCGAATGACATCACGCGCTTGCGTATAAAGTTGGCGCATTAAGGATGCACGCCATGAGTTCCAGAGTGTTGGATTAGTCGCATTAATATCAGCAACCGTTAAGGTATAGAGATAATCTAAATGCTCCATATCTCCCATTTTTTCGGCAAATTCCTTGACCACATCGGGGTCAGAAATATCTTTTTTCTGTGCTGTGACTGACATCAACAAGTGATTTTTGACTAACCATGCCACAAGGTTACATTCACGTTCAGTAAATCCGTGTTTACGGCAAAACTCAATCGCATCTACCGCACCAAGTTCACTGTGATCACCACGACGACCTTTAGCAATATCATGGAAAATCGCAGCCAAATAAATAATGTCACGACGGGCTAAACGCTGAAATACCGAACTGACCACAGGAAAATCTTTCGCGAATTCAGGTTCTTTGAAGCGGCTTAAATTGCGGAGTAATAGTAAAATGTGCGCATCGACTGTATAAATATGGAATAAGTCGTATTGCATTAAACCTGTAATTTGACCAAAAGCGGGGATGTAATTGCCTAATACACCTAAGCGTTTCATAGTCACCAAGGTATTATACAAGCGGTGCGGTGAGCGCAAAATTGCCATAAACAGCGCTTGATGCGTTGTATCATCACGGAAACTTTGATCAATACGCTTGGCTGCAAGTGTCAGCAGGCGCAGTGTTCGTGCGCGAATTCCTTCAATTTCAGGACGATTGGCCAATAAATAGAAAATTTCTAAAATTGCGCTTGGTTTTTCTGAGAAAATTTTGTGGTGCTGCACGGCAAGTTTGCCATCGACCAGTTTAAAATTTTCATTAATTTCTTCAATGTTACGTTCATAATTAGGCAAACGCGGGGTAATGACCGACTCATTAAAATAGGCCAGCAACATTTCATTTAAAGTGGAAACTTGCTGTGCAGAGCGATAATAACGCTTCATAAATTGTTCAATCGGGTAATTTTGCGGTTTACCTTCTTCTCGAACATAGCCAAAAGTTGCTGCAATATCTCGTTGATAATCAAACAATAAACGGTTTTCATCACGTTTGGTTAAACGGTGGAGATGATGACGAATTTCCCATAAAAAGCTTTCGGCTTCTTCGAGTACACCCAATTCAAACTCTGAAATAAAACCTAAATGCACTAAGTCGTAAATACGATTGACCCGAAAATGGCGTTTGGCAATCCAGCCAATTTGGTTGATGTCACGAATACCGCCCGGAGCATTTTTAATATCGGGTTCTAAATTACTTTCGGTGTCATTGTGCTGCGCATAACGCTTGCTTTGTTCCTCCATTTTGGCATCAAAAAAAGTTTTATCTGTCCAAGTTTGCGAAACAATACGACGCGGCCATTTGGCAAGCTGCTGATTTCCCGTAATTAAACGCGCTTCAATCAAGGCAGTCGCAACAGTTAAATCACTGGTTGCCTGAATCACACAGTCCTGAATAGTCCGCACGCTGGTGGCAGGTTTGAAATTGCCAACATCCCATAAAGATGAAATAAAGGTCGAAATAAGTTGTTCTTGTTCTGCTGTAATTGCATCTTCCGATAACACCATAATATCGACATCTGAATAGGGCAGCATTTCTTTGCGCCCATAGCCACCTACCGCAAATAGGCTTAAATCGGTTTTGTCTAATTCAGCATGTTGCCATAAGAAAGTGAGCGCTTCATCAATCAGGTTAGAACGCGCCAAAATCACTTCACGAATGGATTGTCCATTTTCAAAACATTGTTGTAGCTGATTTTCGACATCGGTGCGCCATTGGTTAATGGCCTGAATGTCATGGTTGCTTTTTACATAATTCAGCAAGGGTAATGTAATGATCATGGACAATTCCGTTATGCAATGACGAGCTTAATTTTGATTTTCGTTTAAATGAACACGAACAGTGTCCGCAGTCTGCTGAGCTAGCTCACGCGCTTGCTCTGTGGTTTCTGCTCGCGCAGTGGCAACGCCCATACGACGACGTTCAAAACCTTCAGGTTTGCCAAATAAACGTAAATCTGTATCGGGATGTGCTAATGCAAGATTCAGGCCAGAAAATGAAAGATTTGTTGCATCGACACCTGCATAAATCACTGCACTGGCTGCAACGCTATGGCGTGTGGTATTGACAGGTAAGCCTAAAATCGCGCGGGCATGTAATTCGAATTCACTTTGGAATTGTGAAGCCAATGTCACCAAACCTGTGTCGTGTGGACGTGGAGAGACTTCACTGAACCAGACTTTATCGCCTTTCACAAACAGCTCTACACCAAAAATACCGCAACCACCTAAGGCAGTAGTCACTTTGTGTGCAATTCGTTTGGCTTCAGTCAAGGCAGCATCACTCATGGCTTGAGGTTGCCAGCTTTCTACATAGTCGCCTGCATCTTGACGGTGACCAATTGGGTCGCAATATGAAGTTTCAATCGCACCAGTTTCTGGATTTTTAGCACGTACGGTTAATAAGGTAATTTCAAAATTGAAGTCAATTTGTGATTCAACAATCACAGTGCCTTGATTGACGCGTCCGCCAGTCTGGGCATATTCCCAAGCTGCATCAACTTCATCAAAGCAGGTGACACGCGATTGTCCCTTGCCTGAAGATGACATCACAGGCTTCACAAAGTTTGGATAACCAATGTCATCACATGCAGCGCGGAAAGATTCGAGTGAATTGGCAAAGCGATAAGCGGATGTCGGCAAACCTAATTCTTCCGCAGCTAAACGACGTATGCCTTCACGGTTCATGGTCAAATTTACCGCTTTGGCAGATGGAATCACTGTTGCAATATTTTGCGCTTCAATTTCAAGTAAAACTGATGTCGCAATCGCCTCAATTTCAGGCACAATTAAATTGGGTTTAATTTTTTCAATCAGTTGTTTTAATTCTGTGGCATCTGCCATGTTTAAAGTATAAGCATAATGTGCGACTTGCATGGCTGGCGCATGGTCGTAGCGATCGGCGGCATGTACTTCTACGCCTAAGCGTTGCAGTGAAATTACCACCTCTTTACCGAGTTCCCCTGAACCCAATAGCAAAACCTTGAAAGCAGAAGATTGAAGGGGAGTACCAATGGTCACGCTCATGTGAATCGTCCTTGCTAAAGTGGGCTTTTAGCATAGCAGAACTGTTCCATGAGTTAAGCCCTGTTTGCAATAAAATCATGATTTTGTCATCTCGTTGTATTGCATTCAGTGCTTTATAGTAATTAGGGCTGAATCCTGAAATAGCTCATTTGGGCGATCCAACCTCTAAATTTCAGCAACATTAGAACGAAAATGGCACATAGGTATAAATTAAACCATAGGTGATGGCTGCGGTAAGCGTGGCAGGGACGATTTTCTTAAACTTAAAATACAAACCTGTCAGCACTAAAAAGCCAATCAACATCGCAAAACTTTTATTGGGTGTTTCAAGCAAAGGTGGCAAGGTTGCAACCACAAGCATAGAGCTAATTGCAGCAATACCAATACTGCCTAAAGCGATTTTAAGCCATAAAGCACCACGTTGTTGCGAGCCTTGTTGAAACTTCTGAATCACAAAGAATGGCCCAAAACGTGAGGCGAAGTTTGCGATACCGACTATAATACCGACCAAAATAATTTCTAAACTCATGATTTTGATCCTGTATGTTCAGGGTCGGGTTGTTTTAAAACATAGTGTTTAAATAATCCCGCCAAAATACCTGAAGAAATCCCAATAAAAATTGCAGCAGATAAGTCAATAAAATAACAAGCTACGGCAGATACTAGAATGGTGATTCCCACGACAAAGGTGTGTTTCTTTTCAAATGCTGCCAATAAGAAGCTAAGGAATAAAGCGGGCAGTAAAAAGTCGAGCGCCGCTTGCAAAAACTGTGGCATTTTAGTGACTTGATCGGCAAATAATCCGCCTAACAAAGAGCCTAATGCCCAAGACAACCAACTAAATAAACTCAGTCCAAGCATCCATGATTCAGACCATTCCTGACGGCGCTGTGACAGTTTAATCATGCCTGAGGCAAAAACTTCATCGGTCAGACCCCATGACCAAATTGCAGTTTTTTTTAGGTTTAAACGATCTTGAATCAGGTTTTGTAAGGCCGGGCCGTAAAGTAAATGTCGAATATCCAAGGCGATTACCGTTAATGCGGTCATCCAGATTGAAGTTCCACTGCCCAATAAGGCAACGACTAAAAATTGACTCGCCCCTGCATACATCGAGCAAGATAAAAATAAGGCTTCCCATGCGCTAAAGCCGAATTGAGTTGCAGAAACACCAAAAGCAAAAGAAACAGGCAGATAGGTGAAAATAATCGCCTGACTATCTTTTGCACCTTGCCAAAAACTTGCTGCGGGCGCAGTTTGAATATTGTGTACGGACACGACACACCTTGTGGGAGAAAGTTGAACGATGGGTCAAATGAAGATTGTGTATTATACTTGAATTCATTAGCATGATGCCGAATTGTTTGTATGGGCGAACCGATATGTTGAAATTGAAAACACCTGTAATCCTGCTTGCTTCAATGTTATGCAGTAGCCTGTTATTGCAAGCGTGTAGCAATGACAACAACCCGCAAAAAACAGTAGAAATTAAGCCTGCTCCAAAACTCACCAATGATGCGACTGTGTATGCGCAAGCCGCGTGGGAATTAATGAATGAAGTTGAGCCGTACGTGTATCGTAAACAGCGTAACTTAATTGAAGATAAAGTCCGCAAACCTGCCCGTAAATTAAGTACCGACTGGCGTATTAATGTCAAAATGACCGACTCTGTAACGGAAGGGAAATATGCGCTGTGTCGTAAGGCTTTGACCAGTTTGGAAATTTGGGCACGTGCGACGATTGACAGTTCAAGCAGTCTTGCACAAAAACAAGTTGATTATGAACGGGATAAAAAACAATGTGCTGATGCTTTGGCGCATCCTGAATTGGGCAATACTGACCCGAAACAAAAGGGCAATGTGGTGCAGTCTTAATTGAGGTTGTTCTGCATTAATGTGATGCGGAATCGCCCATAAAAAAACCTCGATGTAAGCATCGAGGTTTTTTTATTGAATCAATGCTCGGCTGTAAGCATTGTTCTAAAACTAAACATAAAAACAATTAAACATTAAAACGGAAGTGTAAAACATCACCGTCTTGTACGATATAAGTTTTACCTTCCAAGCGCCATTTACCTGCTTCTTTTGCACCTGCTTCGCCGTTGTATTGTACGAAATCCTCATAAGCAATACATTCTGCGCGGATAAAGCCTTTTTCAAAGTCAGTGTGAATTACGCCTGCTGCTTGTGGTGCAGTTGCACCTACTTTCACTGTCCACGCGCGGACTTCTTGTACGCCTGCAGTAAAGTAAGTTTGCAGACCTAACAGCGCATAACCTGCACGAATCACTACGTTCAGCCCTGGTTCTTCCATACCAAGAGCTTCTAGGAATTCTGCACGGTCTTCATCTTCAAGTAATGAAATTTCGGCTTCAATTTGGTTGCATAAAGGCACCACAATCGCATTTTCTTCTGCAGCAAGTTTTTTGACTGCATCTAAGTGCGGGTTGTTTTCAAAGCCATCTTCTGCCACGTTCGCAATATACATGGTTGGTTTTAAGGTTAATAAACCAAAACCACGAACCAATTTGCGTTCATCGTCATCTAAATTGGCTGCACGTGCAGGCTTGCCATCATCCAGTAAAGGTTGGATTTTTTCTAAAACGGCTTTGGTCGCTACGGCTTCTTTATCGCCACCTTTGGCAGATTTTGCTAAGCGTGTAATGGCTTTGCTCACCGTTTCTAAATCGGCCAACGCAAGTTCGGTATTGATGGTTGCAATGTCATCTAATGGGTCAATTTTACCATTTACGTGAATGACGTTTTCATCTTCAAAGCAACGAACTACATGCGCAATCGCATCGGTTTCACGAATGTTGGCAAGGAATTGGTTACCTAAACCTTCACCTTTAGATGCACCTGCAACCAAACCTGCAATATCCACAAATTCCATCGTGGTTGGTAATACACGTTGCGGATTTACGATTTCCGCCAATTTGTCCAAACGTGAATCTGGCACAGGTACAATGCCTGTATTTGGCTCAATGGTACAGAACGGGAAGTTTTCCGCTGCAATTGCAGCTTTGGTTAAAGCATTAAAAAGCGTAGATTTACCAACGTTTGGCAGGCCCACAATACCACAATTAAAACCCATGAATAACTCACAACGTGTTATTTAAAAATTAGGCACGATTTTACATGAAAGGGCAGATAAAGTCAGGTCATCGGACAGATGTTTCTCCAATCTAGCGTGCTTGATGCTGTATGTTGAATTTCTTTTCGGAATTGATTTTGAATTGCTGACTGTTTCGCCTGAATTTTGAATAAAAAGTACATTGTAATTATAAGAGGCTATGACTAAAGTATGACAAGCACAGTATTGATACTGCTTTGGATATCAAAATTTTAAATATGGAGATTTTATGCGCATCTTATACCAGTTTCCTTTGTCTCATTTTTGTGAGAAAGCTCGCTGGTTATTGGATCATAAAGAGTTAGATTATGATGCGCAAAACTTAATTCCAGGCGTGCATCGCGCTTTTGCCCAATTAAAAACAGGGCAAAATAAATTACCTATTTTACGTGATCAAGATCGCTGGATAGCAGATTCGACTCAAATTGCTTTATATCTAGATGATATTTACCCCGAACATGCCTTGTTACGCAGTGATGCCGAACAATATAAACATGCGTTGGCCATAAATACTTTGGCTGATGAATTGGGGCAGCATGTGCGTCGATGGGGGTTGGCGCATGCATTATCTGAAAGTGAAGAACCTTTGGAAATTTTAATTGGCGAAAAAGGCTATTTGCGTCAATTTTCTAAATATTCCAAGCCAATTATTAAAGCCTTGGTGTCTAAGGGCTATCAGCTCGATCAAGATAAAGTTGCAGAATCCAAACAGCGGATGGATGAATTAATTGTCATTTTAAATCAGCATTTGATTGATAATTACGGGCGTTATTTTGTGGGTGAGCGTTTAGGTTTAGCCGATATTTCAGTGTGTTCGATGCTTGCACCTATTTTGGAAATTTCTGGAACGCCGTGGGAAAAAGAACATGATGAAGTGATTTCTGAAGAATTTAAAGATTATAAAAAATATTTGCTGGATTTACCTTTAGGGCAATATGTTTCTCGTATTTATCAAACTGAGCGTAATGCACGTGTAGATTGGCGCGGTATTTAAATGTTATCGCCTCAGATAAAATACGCGCAATCTGCGCGTATTTTTTGGATACTGATGTATAAAAACCTAAAACCAAGGATTAGAACAAAGAATTTAAGTTATTCAAATCAAAAGTCTGTACCAAATTTGGCAGGGTAGCTAAATCAAATTGAGTGTCTGATGTGCCACCAGTTAAATTGCCAAATGCATCGCCTAATGCAGGGACTAAGCTATCAATATTGATCTCTGAACTGGTTGTAGATGACGCACCTTGCAGTAAGTCGCTGATGTTAAAATCTGAACCAAAAATTAAGTTGTCAAAGTCATCACTTAAGTCATCTAAGCTGAAACCGCCAGTTGTATCTCCAGTCAGATTATTTAATAAACCACCTAGATCAAAGTCACTTGCAAGCTGACCTTCAGGATTAAGCAACGCAAGAATTGGTTCTAGGGCAGCGATATCTAGCCCACCTAAATCACCACCGATGTTACCGCCAATTAAGCCGCTTGCCAATTGTGCAATTTCTGCAATATCAAGATCGCCATTACCTTGGATTAAGCCACCTACAAGTTTTGCAATGACCGCGATATCCATGCCGCCTAAACCTCCACCGATGTTGCCGCCAATCAAACCACTAACCAGTTGAGCAATTTGTGCAATATCAAGATCAGCATTGCCTTGCATTAACCCGCCTACCAATTCAGCAATCGCTGCGATATCCATGCCGTCTAAATTGCCAGTATTGCCGCCAATTAAACCACCAACCAGTTGTGTGATTGCAGCCATATCGAGGTCACTATTGCCCGAAATCAAACCGCTGATCAATTGAGTAATTTGAGCAATGTCAAGATTACCTGTATTGCCACAGATTAATCCATTCACTAATTGGGTGAGTTTCGTAATATCTAAATCACCTGCATTGCTGCCAATCATGCCGCTGAGTAAATTGGTGATGGAAGCAATATCGAAGCTACCGCCATTGGATTGTGTCAGTTTGCTAATTAAACTGGTGATATCTAAGTTGGTATTCGAGCTTGAAAATTGGCTGATTAGATTGGTTAGGCTAGAACTATCTAAGCTGCTGCCAGAGAGTAAACTTTTTAATAAAGAATCTAGGGTAGGTGTGGTCGAGGTCGAACTAGTCAGGCTGCCAAGCAAACCAGAAAAGGTATTGCTTAAAGAGCCACCACTTAAGAGTCCATCGAATAAAGAGCTGGTCTGAGTTTCTACGGTAAATACAGAGCTAATTTTATTTTCAGCAAGCTTAGAGATTTAAAAGCCATGACGATTCCTTGTATTTTTATTGGTTTTGTTGTGCTGCATTGTGCTTATTGTCGAGCGCATCTGTTTTAATACATTTCTATACACTTGTAAAAGATAGACGGTCGGGATTGTGAAAATGTATGAGTAGATTCGTTGTTTTGTTGAGTTTTTTAAATTTAAAAATTTGGAAATCAATAAATTAGAAAGCTGTTCCGTTTGTCTGTTAAGTTGTTCAAAACGATAAGCGGTGATCTGTTGAATCATAAACATTTTGCTTTAATAATGGAAAATAATTTTCGATAAAGATGCTTAGTCTGCAAAATAATTTAAGTATAATGGCAGCATGAGTTTAAATTTTATCAGATTAGATTGAGTGCTTGAAAATGGAATTAGATCGCTACGATAAGCATATTTTAGAAATTTTAAGCAATGAAGATGTCAATTTGAATGAACTTTCCGAGCGGGTTAATCTGTCGGTAAGTTCGGTGCATCGCCGTATTAAAAGTCTGATCGATCATAAAATTATTTCAGGTTTAAAGCGTGAAATTAATTATCAAAAACTGGGCTTTAGTTTGCATGTGTTATTGCAGGTGTCTTTGAGCAAACACGATACCGATATTTTTGCCAAATTTTTGGATGAATTGGAAAGCATTCCTGAAGTGATACGTGCATTTTTGGTGACAGGACAGACTGCAGATTTTATTGTAGAGGTTGTGGCACGAGATATGGAAAATTACAGCGAAATTTTATTAAAACGGATTGGTAAAATTGAGCATGTGGCAGGTTTGCATTCTAGCTTTGTGATTAAAGAATATGATGTTTTAAACTGTCATGGTTTATTAAATAAAGTTTAATTTATTAGAATCTTAGAATTATTTTGACTGGATCTATAAAAAAACGCACGAGAACGTGCGTTTTTAGGAATTGCAGTTAGACCGATTATGCGTCTAATTGTGCTAAAACTTCATCAGAGAATTCAACGTTGGTATATACGTTTTGAACATCATCTAAATCTTCAAGCATATCAATCATTTTCATAATTTTTTTCGCTTGATCGATGTCTGTAATTTCTGCTTTGGTCGATGGACTCATAACCACTTCAGCATTGTCAGATTTCAAACCTGCTGCTGTTAGCGCATCTTGAACTATACCAAAAGCTTCTGGCGTAGTAATAACCAAAATGCCATCTTCAGACACTTCAATATCTTCTGCGCCAGCTTCTAAAGCCACTTCCATCACTTGATCTTCTAAAGATGAATCTTCAAATGAAATTTCACCACGTTTGGTGAATAGGAATGCTACAGAACCATTGGTGCCTAAGTTACCGTCAGTTTTAGAGAAACAGTGACGTACATCTGGCACGGTGCGGTTTAAGTTGTCTGTCATGGTTTCTACAATAACCGCAACACCACCTACACCATAACCTTCATAGGTTACTTCTTTAAGATCGTCGTTATCTTCACCGCCTGCACCACGCTGGATGGCACGGTTAATGACGTCACGTGTCATGTTAACTGAAAGTGCTTTTTCCACAACAGCACGTAAACGAGGGTTACTTGCCGCATCTGGACCGCCGAGCTTTGCAGCAGTTGTTAATTCACGAATAAATTTGGTAAACAACTTACCACGACTAGCATCTTGTTTGGCTTTACGATGCTTAATGTTGGCCCACTTGGAATGACCCGCCATGCGAACTATGCTCCTTACAGATTGGCAGTATGCCTATCAAAATTGCGCCCATTCTAACATAAGCCCTTTTTTTAGATAAAGGGCAGAGTTTTAGGTTTTTTAAGTGTTGCTTTGAGTTGTTTTTGGCTCAGGAATGACAATATCTAAGCCCACTTGTTCTTTATATAATTGTTGGATAAGTGCCATATCGTGATCTAAATCTGTCGGATAGATTTTGCCAAAAATCCCACCTTGTTTGGTTTGTGAGTTGGCATACATTAAAACGATAGGCACATTGGCTGCTTTGGCAATATGCCAAAAACCTGTACGAATTGGCTTGCGGGCTTCACCTGTTTTTGCGCGAGTTGCTTCTGGTGCGATGACCAAATTGAAATGTTCATTTTGATCAAAAAGTTCGACCATTTGCGACACAATATCTTTGTTAGATTTACGGTCTACTGGAATACCGCCGACTTTTTCTAAAATAGGTTTAAGTGGCCCTTTAAAAAGCTCTTTTTTGATTAAAGTATGGATTTTAATATCATAAATTTGGAACAGAGCAAGCGAGAGGATTGCATCCATCATTGAGGTGTGTTCAAAACCGACGATCACTTGTTTGTTTTCGAGGACGTTGGGTTCTACCTGATATTGCCATCCTGCAAGTTTGAATGCGGATTCGCCTATAAATTTTTTCAACATAGATGTAACAGCTGATGAATCTGGAAATGCATAATTTCTGCTTGTTTTATATAAGAGTCAACAGAAAATTGTTTGAAATATAGCAATCTCAAGTGATGCAGTTGATATAGCGTTATATCTTTTATTGGTTTTAACTCTAAATACTTTGTTTTTAATATTAAAAATATATGAATTGAGAGAAATTAAGTCTTAAATTGAGCAAAAATGCACTATTCAAATGATTTGTAAATCATTAGACTTTGGTCGTAATTAGCTATGATTCTATTCATCATTTCACTATTCCACGCATCATGGAAGGATACTAAAGTGGCTTATTTGACGACTTTTCTTGTGGCATTGACTGTGTTGTTATTGGTCTTGGTATGGTCAATGTTTGAGTTGTTTTTAGAAGTGCGTAAAGAGAAGCGTTTAAAGTTGCATCGGGCAATGTTTCGGAAAGTGAAGGTGTAGTTTTTATATTTCAATAATAATCAAATTCGTCTGCTGACTATCTATACAGCAATTTCTGAAAATGGCTTGTGTTTTTAAAAAATCTTCGCTAGTATTCTTTGCGCTTGAACTTGTTGAAATATAACAAATTCAATTATAGGGCCTATAGCTCAGTCGGTTAGAGCAGCGGACTCATAATCCGTTGGTCCCCAGTTCGAGTCTGGGTGGGCCCACCAAATTCAAAACCCCGTAACTCTTTGAGTTATGGGGTTTTTTACGTCTATATAGCTGAAAAAAGATACAACCATTTCGGACCGTAATGTGGTCCATCTTCCAGAAAGTCCGATGGGGTCCTGTCAGGGTTCCACAAAATACCACCCAGACCATTTCTTCATGCTCATTTGCGATGCGGTCAGAATCGTGGATGATTCATCAGATGTCAGTACATCGCTCGAGCTGAGCGCAGAGAAAATGGTAAATGAAGTGGGGAATATTTGAGGTTTTGCTGTTTACCTGTTTCCCCCTAGTGGATTAGGGGGATTTCGGTTTTATCTTGGGGGAATCTACTAATATTTGTTTGGATCTCACAGGCCCTTGTAGAACTTATCGATGAAGGTACGAGTCTTGAGCACCAGTGTGTTCATGAGGGTTTTACGTTCTGATATCTTCGGACGATTGATTGGTAGGTCTTTGACATCTTCACGGTTTGGCAAACGTTTGGTGTATTCGTACTGTCCTAGGACCGCTTTGAATACTTCTGGTTTGAGTGCTTCTTGCTGACATAGCTCATCCAATGCCTTTTCTTTTTCCACATCCCAGAATGCTGAGAATACTTCTTCTACGCTTTGACCATTGGCCATGCGTGGAATGTTTTCATCGAGGAATTTTTGGATGAGTTCTTGTTTGTCGTACAGGTTGTGATTGGTGGAGATGATGTCTTGCACCTGTGCACGATATTGCTTCTTCTTCTCAGGATCTTTGTTGTTGACGACTGATTGCAGCAAGTTGAGGATGTAGCCCACATTCACAGTATCTCTGTGGATGAGCTCCAGTTGGAAGTTGACATCGTTGAGTACCGATACTTTGTCTTTAGGCTGCATGATACGTACATTGTTGTACAGATACTTGTATTGCGATGTATGACTCTGGAACTCTGCTTTGTTGAGCGCTGTATCATCTTGATCGTACTCTACGAAGTTTTCCAGTTGTGCATTGATACGCATGACCTCACGGAAGGCTTTGACGTATTCTAGCTGTTGTTCTTCAGTATGTAGGGTATTCGGGACTTGATCAGGATCAGGGGCAATACTGAGCAAATGTGCTACCGCTGCATTGTATTTTGCTTTGATGCTCTCAAAACTTGGAATGAGGACAATCTTTTCTGCGTCTGCACGATTTGAGAAGAGCGTGAGAGCTTGGTCTGTAGCTTGCTTGAGATTACGGAAGCACACAATATTCCCAAATGGCTTATCTGCATTGAGGATACGGTTGGTACGTGAAAAGGCTTGGATCAAGCCATGATATTTGAGGTTCTTGTCTACATATAGGGTGTTGAGTGGCTTTGAGTCGAAGCCTGTGAGGAACATATTCACGACCAACAAGATGTCGATTTCTTTTTTGCGTACACGATTGGCAATATCACGGTAGTAGGGGTAGAACTCTTCACCTGAGTTGAAGTTTTGTCCAAACTTAGCATTGTACTCCGCAATATACTGATCCAGCTTATCTCTATTTGATTGACTGATCTTGCTAGGAAGTTCAGCAGATTCCTCCTCGATGAGTCCAGTTTGATCGTCTACGGTACGTTCTTCATTGGCTGCAAAGGAGAAAATAGTGGCAATAGTGAGTGGATTATATATTTCTCCATTATCTATGGCGTGTTGCTGCTTCTCTTGCTGTACTTTTTGGAATAGATCGTAGTACTGGGTGAGCACTTCCACAGAACTGACGCAGAACATGGCGGTGAAGGTTCTGTTCTTGGTTTTGATGTGGTGATTGTCAACGATGTAGCGTGTGATCATTTCTAGGCGAGCAGGGTTGTCGAACAACTCTTTGGTGTCGATACCCTCTACGTCTTCTTCATAGCTGTCACTATTCTCTATGCCATTGCTGGTGTATTTACCCAAGTAGGCAATTTGAAACGGTAGGACATTACCATCACGGATGGCATCTGTGATCACATACTTATGCAAGCATTCATCGAAGAGGGCATTGGTGGTTACTGCTTTGGAGTCTATCTTGAGTTGGCTATTTTTCTCAAAGATTGGTGTACCAGTGAAGCCAAACATTTGTGCTTGGTTGAAGAAACGCTTGATATTTCGATGCGTATCACCGAATTGACTGCGATGACATTCGTCAAAAATGATTACGACTTTCTTGTCTTTGAGATAGCCAATTTGATCTGCATAGCGGTCAGAGCTGATTGCAATATTGAGCTTTTGTAGGGTAGTGACAATGAGTTTGTCATGGGTTTGACCTAATTGAGCAACCAATGTGCTTGTATTCTTTGTTGTGTCTACACTATTTTCTTTGAAGGCATTGAACTCACGCACGGTTTGGGTGTCGAGGTCACTACGATCCACTACAAAGAGCACTTTTTCAACTTCAGGCAAGCGCATGATGAGCTGACTTGCTTTGAACGAGGTGAGTGTCTTACCTGAGCCCGTAGTGTGCCAAATATAGCCATTCTTCTGTGAATGCTGTACACGCTGAATGATTTGCTGTACGGCGTATATTTGATAGGGACGCAGAACTTTTATTTCTTTGGGGGTCTGAATTACCATGTACTCAGTGAGCATCTTGGTGATGTGCTCATGGTTGAGGAAATTTGCTGCAAAGGCATCTATCTTGTGGATGTGCTTGTTGTCGAAGTCAGCCCAAGGAAAGGTGAACTCGAAATTTTTTGTGCCCGTGGAGTAGTAGTGCGTATGGTCACGATTACTAATGACAAAAATCTGAATGTAGTTGAACAGACCTGATCCGCTGCCGTACGCATCCTTGGCATAGCGCTGCGTTTGATTGAAGGCTTCAGGAAGTTCTACGCCTGCACGTTTGAGCTCAATTTGTACCAATGGTAGGCCATTGATGAGCAATGTGACGTCAAAGCGACTGGTATGTCCGTTGCTTGCCCTATGATCGATGGCGATCTGATTGGTGACTTGGTAGATGTTTTTCTGAGGGTCAGCAAACAAAAAATCAATGTGGCGTGTAGAACCATCATCAAAGGTCACTGGAAAGCGATTACGCAGCACTTTGGCACAATTGAAGCTATTGCCAGCTTTCAGATGATTGAGGACTTGAGCCCATTCATTTTCAGAAAGTACAGAAAGTCCATTGGCTTGTTCAATCTGGGTTTTGAGATTGATCAGGAGCTGCTTTTCATCTTTTACATCAACTTGACGATAGCCTAAGGTCTTTAAGTGCTGAATCAATTCATTTTCAAGTTGTTCTTCGCTCTGTACTGACATTTACCGCTTTACCCCCACAATTTCATTTATTCTTGGATTACACGCTCAACTTGGTTTTGTTGCCACTGAGCATAGGGCAAATGTGTATTTATTTCTCTCCATGCTTTTCGCCCATTTGTTTCTTGACCGTTGATTACCGCTGCAGCAGCAGAAGGACTAGAAAAAATATAGTTTTGGGTAAATCTAAAGCTATCAACAGAAATAATCCCTTGCTCGATAAGCGTTGGTCTTAGTTTACTAATATATGAATGTGTAGATTGAGAAGGAATTTCTTTGACTTGAGAATCTTTCAATACTACAAATTCCCCATCAATCACTTTCGCCTTTGCATTGATATCTCTAGTCGATAGATAAAATTCTGCTTCTGTATTGGAAGTATCCACTGAAGCAGGAACAATACTGTTTACTTTCGGCTGTTCACTTGGATATTTTATTTCCTTAAGGAATGTATACCCAAGGGCAGGTAGAACCACTTGTATTTGTTCGAGAAAGTATTCCATATCCGCTGTATCTGATTCAGGTAGGCGGTTGTAGAGGTGTGCTGTGCCATTTTGGAGTAGGCATTGTCCGCTACGCTTCGCAATATCAATCAAGCGACTTTCAAGGTACTTAATATGGGTCTTGGTGATGTTTTGGTCTTTACCCGTGACCAGACATACTTTTTCCCAGAAATCCTTTCCACCTGCTTCTTCAGTACGGTTATGCTGTTTCAAACGGTTAGCGACATCATCCGATTCACCAATATAGACGCTTGGTAATGAGTCTTCGGGATCTTGACCCACAAGGAAATAGATACCAGTTCTGGCACATTCTTCTCGTTGGATGAGATCAGTGAGTTTAGTGCGTGGTGCTGAAAGAACATGACCAGTCCAGTTGATAATTTCAGCCGTCAAGATGCCATTTATCGAACCATCAACCAAAAACAGCTTGATACTTTTTCCGTGGCTCATTTCTACTCCTTATACAAACATCTGTTGCAACAAGCCTTTCTTCCATTGTTTGACCTGTTCAATTTGTTGTGCAGTTACTTCAATTTTTTGGTCAATGGCTGACAAGAATTTAGCGATTTTGGTTTGTTCTGCTAGGCAAGGCAATGGAATGATAGCCGTATTAAAATCTTTAAGATTAAGATTTTGCCGACCGTCTCCTGTTGAATAGTTTACACACCAATTAATAAATTTCTTAGAATTGAAATACCACACTAGATAATAAGGACTAACTTTTTCATTAATGACTCTAGTATTAATAGTTGCGAACCCAATTGCTCCATTTAGCTCTTTAGGTATTATGCTTGAAACCCCTACATCACCTGTATGAACCGTCACAATATCATTTACTTTCAATTTTCTATTTTCATAACTATTTGCAAAATTTGGATCTAAAAAAATTAATTTATCTATTGCTATTTTATTTGGCTTAATATCAGAATTACGAATTAATGGAACACCATCTTCTCGATAGTTTGTGGTCATGGTAGTAACTAAACCAATTGATACATATGCAATTTTTAATATATTTTCCTCCACCCACTCCTCAAACTTACTGCCGTCATCCGCTTTGAAACGTATCTGCTGACTAAAAAGCTTTTGCATCATGCCTTGTTTGTATTGGCTGAGGAGTTGGTGTTTTTGTGTCAATTGACTGATTTTTTCATCTACTGCGGAAAGAAAAGAGGCGATTTTAGTTTGTTCTTTTTTGGAAGTTATATACGTTTCAAAATCTTGCAAATCTTTAACAGTAATATTTGATTGATTTGCATTTCCTCTTTGAATAAGTTCAATATGTGTTAAGTACTTTTTATCTAACAACTGAGCGTAAATAAAATAAGAATCTACTGTTTCATCGATTGGACGCAGTACTAATAAGTTTTGATTTAATAGACCCTCATTATTATTTTTTACATAAATTGGACGACCAACTGCAGAATCTACTAAATGTGGTTTAGAACCTACAGTTGTAATTATGATGTCATCTTTTTTAATAATCCAATTCTCATAAGCTGATGCATTATTAGCCTCAATATAAATTGAATCATTATCTGTCTTAATTGACTCTCTTCCTAAGTCAGACACACGAATGATTCTGATTCCTGAATCTTTATAAGATTCAGATTTAAAAGCATATCCTTTAAAATAAGTGGTCATCTTACCCAACGAACTCAAAGACCAGTTTGTATCAAACTCTTTGAATCGTAACTTTGGCACAGCCATTACTTAACCTCCGCAAAAGGTGAATCAATGCCAAGCTCTTTGCAAAATTTAGCAATCACTTCATCAGTTTTCTGGCTTTGCTGCTCAAGGTCTTTGAGTTGCTGAGCAATGGCATTCAGATCAATTTCATCCTCAGCCTCAAAGGTATCTACATATCGAGGAATATTGAGGTTGTAATCATTGTCTTTGACTTCTTGCAGCGTAGCAACCTTGGCATATTTCTCAATATCTTGACGCTGTTCAAAAGCTGCAATGATCTTATCGAGATGCTCAGGCAGTAGCTTGTTTTGGTTCTTCTGCTTTTCAAAGTCATTACTAGCATCAATGAACAGAATATCACCTGTATGGGTACGATTTTTCTTGAGTACCAAGATACAGGTTGGAATAGATGTGCCGTAGAAGATGTTGGCAGGTAAACCAATGATGGTATCTACCACATTCATTTTCTCAATGAGGTACTGACGAATCACACCTTCACTTGACCCACGGAACAATACACCATGTGGAAGAACAACGGCCATTGTGCCTTGCTCATCCAATTGATGAAGCATGTGTTGCACAAATGCCATATCTGCTTTCGAACTTGGTGCAAGTTTACCAAAACGGCTGAAACGTTCATCTTGTAGGAAGCTTGGGTCCGCTGACCATTTTGCTGAGAAGGGAGGATTGGCCACAACAGCTTCAAAACGCTGATCAATGTGCTGAGGACGTGTGAGCGTATCTTCTTGCTTGATGTCGAATTTCGCAAAGTGAACGTCATGCAAAATCATGTTCATACGTGCCAAGTTATAGGTCGTGCGGTTCATCTCCTGACCAAAGATCATATCTACGTCTTTGACTTCACGTTTAACACGTAATAGCAAAGAACCTGAACCACAGGTCGGATCATATACAGAACGTAAGCGCTCTTTGCCTTGTGTGACAATTTTAGCAAGGAGGGTAGATACAGTTTGAGGGGTATAGAATTCACCTGCTTTTTTACCTGCACCAGAAGCAAATTCACCAATCAGGTATTCATAAGCATCACCCAAAACATCAGATTCTGAGTTACTCAAGTCAAAATCAATATTGTCCAGATGAGTGAGTACTTTGCTGACCAATTCATTACGGTCATTAGCATTATTGCCTAGCTTGGTTGAGTTGAGGTCAAGATCTTCAAACAGATTGGCAAAGTCATCTTCAGATTCAGCACCCAAAGTACTACGTTCAATTCCTCGCAGAGTATCTGACAGATCATCCAGAATGAATGTGCCTTGACGACCAAGTTCAGCAATGGAGTGGAACAATTGTTTTGGTGCTAGGGCATAGCCAACTTCTTCGACTGAGTTTTCTTTGATGCCTTCGATCAGTTCTGCATGATCAGGATTACTTTCATCCAATTCATTGTACTTTTCCGCCATGCCTTCATCTTTCAGAAGCTCATTGGCAAAGGTAATTGCTTTTTCAGACAGATATTTGAAGAAAATGAAACCGAGGATATAGTCACGAAACTCATCAGCACCCATTTTTCCACGTAAGTCATTGGCAATATTCCAAAGCTGTCTTTGTAGTTGTTGCAATTGAACCTGGGTCATCTTGAACCTTATTAAAATATGAAGCAAATTGTGGTTAGTTTACCGATAAATACTATTTTTATCATGTAATAAAAATAGTATTGCGACAGATTTTGGCGTATAGGTCTAGCCTATTCAGCTTTTTATTCATAGCTGTAAGAAACCGTATTTCTTGAAGATATTATTTATGTGGTCTGAAGCCAAAGGAGTGACCATGAAAAAATATTATCCAGAACTTGAGTCAGTGTCAGATGTATTGGAATGTATTCCGCATCATCAAACCCAATCCATAGCGAATGCTATTCGTGTCTGCAATGATATGGACAGTGATAATGTGACCAAAGTCTGTGCTGTATTGAAAGTCATCTTATAAGTAAACCATTTCAATTTCATCTATCCCAATATGCCATTCGGTGTATTGGGATTTTTTACGTCTACAGGAATCAAAACCATGCAACCACGTATTCATGACAAAATAGGCTATAACCTGATTCATACTTTTACCTGCAATAAACTTTCTGATCGTGCTGAAGGTCAACTGCACTATCAATTATGGCAACACAGTGAAGATCAATCTTTTGGTATTGCATTAAGCAAGAATGAGTCTACAGGAGGCTTTAGTGCAGAGCTGATCAAAGTCGATGACATTATTCAACTGCTTGGTAAGTTATACCAAGAAGGCAAGCCTTTCCATGCTACCGCATTGAAATCACTGTTCATTGGTAAGTCAGTCAATAACTCAAGTTTTTTAGGGGCTGTACTGGTCGATCAGAACGTGATTCATACCCATCCACAAACAGCACGTTTGCTGGAAGTCAATGAAGACTATGAACTCTGGTCAATTGGTCTGGAAAGTCATCTGAAAACGGGGCAAGAAGATATCGATTCATCTCACGCTGATAAAACTACTGGACTGAAATCCACAAAAAAGCGTCAGCATAAAGCTGCTGAAAAAGTTGAATCTACTTCGATGGATGAGGGTAGTGAAGATGAAATTGATCAAGAGTAAAGCAGATATCCAGAAAGTGCATGAACAGCCCATAGCTCATGCCATTCTTGAAACGATGCACATCCTTGAGCATCAGTATGAAGAACCTTATCAAGCCACCCTACATGGGTGGTTTGTTGTTTGTGAAGATGAGCAAGACCTAATTCAGCCTTTTGAAAATCTTAGCTTCAGTCTTTCTGAAAAGCTGAACATGGGAGAGATTGAGTTTGTTGAAAAGAAGAAGGATTGGTTTGAGGTCTACATCATGCTTAACGACAATGAAGGCATTTTGGTCTATGTTCCGAAAGCTATTTTTGAACAACATCAACTACAAGTGATGTAGACCTGTAACACCACTCCTGACGTAGCAACCTCACTATTAACTTTAATCTGAGCGAGTTTTATGACCAAGCGAAACTTATTTGCTTTAGGCCAAGTCGTGTCTACACCGAATGCACTTCGCTTCGCTGAAGCTGAAAACATTGACTTACTGGCATTACTTGCACGACATCATCAGGGAGATTGGGGTGACGTGTGTGAAGAAGATCGAGAATCCAATGAAGAAGCTTTACTGATGCACTTACGCATCCTATCCAGCTACAACTTTTCCAAGGATAAAATCTGGATCATAACCGAAGCTGATCGATCCGTAACCACGATCTTACTGCCCAGTGACTATTGACCGTAGCACGTACCGCAGAATGAACCGTAAAGCTTTTCGGCTTTACGGTATTTTTTTCTTTTTCTTTTGTTGGTAAGGCTTGATAGGTGTACAGGATAAGCAGGTTAAGGGTCTACTAGTCCTTGGGTCTGCCTATTTCGAGATTTCACTAGAAATGATTTTTTTAGTTCTATTTTTGCGAGTGTAATATCCAATCTTTGTGTTTGGTGACTTCAGAATTTTATACTTGAACTGGGACATTTGGGTTTTATTCTGTTCAAAAAAATCTCTTAAATAACGGTTAAATGTATTCCTACTGATATAGGGATGGAGCCTATACGTTCCATATTTACTCTGCAAAGCATTATGCTGGATTTGAAATTCTTTCCAGTGATTGAACTTAAATTCGTAGATAAAGCGATGATATAACTCGCCAGAACTTTTGAAACCATCTTTATTTAAAATTTTAGTCATGAAATCCTGAAATTCTTTATCATTCACTCTTTTTTGCTTGAAATTCTGGTCAAGCGGAATGATCAAGCCATGTTTGTCATAATGTCTATTGATGAGTCTAGGTACTAATTTTAAGTCTTGAAAATGTTCATTAGGTTGCTCTGAAATTTGCGCATAGGGGTGGTATGTCTTGAATTGATTTAAATAGTAATACGCCTGTCTTTGCTTAATGCGTTTTCCGCAATATGGGTTTAAGCACTGATTAATCGAAAGAATATCGTCGCCATGAGCCTGACACGGGATTGCAAGTTCGATTAAATGTTTTGCTTTTAATCGATTGCTGAGTACTAGGTCAATATTCTGATTCAAAATGTTCAATACATGTTTTGGAATTGCCATAAGTCTAAATATAGCTATAAATAATTCGTAATTATATACTTTATGTTATTGATAATAAATTAATAATTGTAATAAAAAAATAATCTGCAACCCAGATTTTGGAAAAGAGCACTTTATTGATAATCTGTATTTGTTCCAATCAACCACAGAGGAAATTTAAATGGAAAAGTTAAATGTACAAGTAGCAAACCGTGATGATCTTGAACTGACTGATGATCAGATTAACGAACTTTTAGATGAGTGCGGTTATGAGTTGTCAGAATCAACAGATCCTTTCGACAACGAACCTGTTGTTGTTTTGATAGATGATTTGAACGATTTTTTAAGTATGTTTGATGATGAATACGAGGAAGAGGAACTCCAAATGAACTCATCACTCACAGTTTCAAAGTAATAGATAGCTGAACCCTATAAACAATCTATCTTGAACAGATATTGTGCACTGATCTGTTCAACTGTGGAATGCAGGGAAAGGACATTCAAGAAAACCTTGATGGGTATTACATAAAGTTTGCAGTCAGCATGCAACTGCTAACTTCAATGTAAATCGGTAAATTCGTTCGTTAAGTGATCTATACCGTCACTACCCTGATAAAAAACCTTTAATTTTTCGATAAATAGCGTTAACCCGCTAGGGATTTTTGCGCCCTTAAAAAAGCAAAAGAACAATCATTTCATTCGTATATGGTTGATTAACTTGAATATATTATTTTTTTTGATATGAGGAGTATGTTATATGTCACTTAAAAATATCGATTGGTCCCAATTTGAAAAGGGCAAAGAATATGATGTCAGCAAATTAACTTCTGGCTTCAAAGGCTTGAAATTTATCAGTAACGCTGAAGGTATTCGGTTCATTATTCGCTTGACTTACGAAGGTAAGAAAATATCCCAAAGCTTGGGTTCATGTTCTCATAGTAATATTATTATGAAACTTAAAGCTTTAAAGCCACAGGTAGAGAAATACCATCGCTTAATCAGTCAGAACTGTCATCCATTTGCGCAGCAACTGAAGCCACAGGTAGTTACCTTTGGTCAGTTTGCACAAACTGTTTATTTGGTTGAGGCCAAGAGTCGTAAGAAATCTTATGGTGATGATGAATCACGCCTAAGAATGCATATTGCGCCTGTACTGGGGAACTATACCTTTAAGGAAATTACATCGGGACAATTAAGCCAGTTAATTGCGGATTTACGCCATCAGAAGAAGCTGAGTAATGCAACCATTAATCGTGTAAGAGCATTATTATCGTCAATCTTCAATATGGCAATCGATCATGAGCTAATTGAAACTAATCCAGTACTACGAGTGAAAAAATATAAGGAGAATAACCAAAAAGAACGCTATCTCAATGATGATGAGCTGAAAAAGTTGATGAATGTTCTCAGCCAGCCAACACAGTTTGGCATCAGTAATCTGGTCATTGTTGCTGTAATTAAATTCTTACTGCTGACTGGTGTGCGTAAGCGAGAAGCACTGGATATGCTATGGGCTGACGTTGATCTTAAAACAGGCGTATGGCTGCTATCTGAAAATAAGTCAGGTAAGGCCAGACGCATACATTTGAATCAAGATGCTCTGTCTATTATTCATCAGATGTCTAAACAGCATCGTTATATATTCGCCAATCCACAAACAGGCTTGGCATTCAATGATATCCGTAAAACCTTTGACAAAGTAATGGCTATTGCAGGGATCGACAATATGCGTATTCATGACCTACGTCATAACTTTGCAAGCTTAGCCGTGAACAGTGGTCAAAGCTTATATGTGGTACAGCATTTACTTGGACATGCGTCACCACAAACGACTCAGCGATATGCCCATTTGCAATCTGACACTTTACTGGCTGCATCAGAACATGTAGCAAGCAAAATCCGTGAAGCGAAAGTCGCTTAACTCACCTTAATTCAAATCACTTTTTATCTGGGGTGCCATCAAAGGCACCTCATAGGAGAACTCGTGTCTAAATTACCTAAAAAACAGGTTATCGAATTGAATGCAGACGAAACCATTCAAGATAGAATTCAACTGCATCATGGCAATACATTGATCCGAGCCAATACAGGGGCGGGCAAAACTACTTTTGTGCTTAAATCTTTAATGCGTGATCACAAGGTGGTGTTATGTTGTCCAACCATTGCTCAGGTCAAGCAATGTGAAGAAGACTATGGAAAGCAGGAAAATATCCATTTTATACATGGAGAAAAGTCAATTCCCAAAGAAAGGCTAAAGAACTTATGCAAATCCAGTGTAGTCATTACATATGACCAGTATGACAAAATAAAAAATTATTTGGATCAAAAAACTGTTGTTGTGATTGATGAGTGCCAGAAGCTTTATTCTGCAGGAAATTATCGTGACAAAGCGATTTATCCCTTATTGTCATCCATCAAAAATGGCAAATATGACAAAACTGTTTTGTTGACAGCTACTTTAACTGAGCCGTTATTCGAACAACTTGGCATTAATAGCAGCCACTATTTTGATATTCACAAACCGGTAGACCTAAACCGCAGTATTCATATTCGAAGATACAAGGAAGCGCATAAGTTAAATGGTTTGCGCCATATTTGTACTCGTCTTTCGGAAGCAAAGAAAGAAGGTAAGAACAAAATTGTATTGGTTCGACTGAATGATATTGCACAATCTAAGCTTATTCAGAAATACCTAGAGAAGCAAGGTTACTCGGTAATGCTTATCAATCGGGATGAAATGTCGCGTAAAAAATGTACTGAGATGTTGAGTGTTTCTAAACTAGATTCAAAATATCAAGTAGTTCTCTGCACTTCTATTATGGATGAAGCGATTAACTTGAATAATGTCGATGATGAAGTCGATAGCGTGCATATCATGGGTCAATACGCTCATCCTGAAGAAATTACCCAATTTATTGGGCGAATGCGTAAAGCAAACCCACCTATATTTATTCATCTTTCACAAGACATCGAGGTGAAAAAGATTGACTGCAACAAGGAACACCAAATACATGTGTCTACGATGGACGAACAATTTAAAAAGATGGAATATTATCTGGAATATGAAGTCCTGAAGCTAATAAACAAAGATAAGTTCGAGGGTTTTGAGGACTTGATTAACGACAAAATGGACAGGGTTAAGGCCTTCAATGCACTGACTGATGAAGTATTACAGTGTAAGGGGTTTATGCTGGATAATAAAAAAATATGTCTAAATACACCAAGTTTGGCAGGGAGACGATACCAACTCGACTTGCATAAATGTTACTTCAATAGTAGTTACCTAAAGTTTCGCCTATTAGGGTTGATGCCTCATGCTCAAGTGAAAGTAAATTTATCGCAGGATGTACTTGATAATGAATTGCTTGCTAACCTAGAGCTATGTGCGGAAGAAATGAAGCAAATGAAGCAAAAGGTCATTCCTGAAGTGATTGCTGATGTCATCGATAGAGTTCAGACGAATTCGGACACTCTCATTAGCTATTTACAAGAAAATGTAAAAGATGGAATTAACCTCTATGATAAAAGTGAGGAACCAGTTCATTATGAAATTTTTGAACAGATGGGGAAACTGAGTGATCGTCTGGGTAATATTGTAGATATAGCTGACGCCATCCAGAAGAATCGGATTAATAGTGTAATGACTATCGGTTTTCAATATAAAATGCATCCCCTTGTAAAATCTGTCATGAAGGGACTTGAGCAATGGTTACCCAAAAATAATCGGGAGGAAAATTGGTATGGGTATGCTGAGATTACGGAGTTAATGAACCGTTGGCTTAAGTTGCTTGCAAAAAACAGGTCTGTTGTTGCTCTCCTTGAAGAGCACCCCTTGGAAGATGTATGTGTAAATGAGCAGAAACAGTTAGTTTTCACGGATGGCAGTTCGATTCGGTTTTTGAAAAGATATACCAATGTCGAAGTGAGAAATGATAAAAAACCTTATGACAAGAAGAAAGTGAGATTCAATAGTCTAGGTGCATATGGCTATGTGTTCAGTGATCTGGAAGGATCCTTTAGAACTAAGTACGTATCTGTAAACGGGGTTGAATATGATGCAAAAAGTGGACGAAAAAAGCGAGAAATAAAAAATTTAACTGAGATCTACGATGAAGTCTGATTGAGGGTAAATTTGATCGTAGGAGAAGGTGGGCATTGCTCACCTTTTTTAATATCAGAATAAAACTCATAGTACTGAATGCGGTGAAGTCCATGTGATATTTGGATTTTATGATCGAGAGAAATTCTATACTTAGATAGTTACATCGAGAGAAGAAAATCCAAATAAAGGGGGAGCAAATATCCCATATTGCAAAACTGGCTAAGCCCTTATGAATAAGGACAAATGCCAATTTGAAGGGGGAGGTTCGGTATTAAATAAAAAAATAAAAATAGGCTACCCCCCCATTCATAGGTCTACTGCAAAAAAAACTATATCCTGTACAGGGTGATTAAAGTTCAATTGGGATAGATTAAGGTCTGAGATGCAATTGGAAAAAGAGTTATGGTCTTGTAGGGTCAATCAAATAATCATTATATTTCTGGGATCTATCTACTAGGGTCTAGCAGTTTTTTGCGGTCTTTTTGGGGTCTATTGCAAACCCATGCCAGAAAAATCAGCTTATTTACCTTATATTTACATCAAGTATAGAAATAGCTTAGAAAAGCTATTTTGAAGTCTGAAAACCTGTAACTTCTTACAAATCAAGAAGTTGTTTTTATTGGGTGGAGTCTCCTTGTTTTTATTGGATTTTGCATCAGGATTATTGGTTAACTTATTGTATTTATTGTCTATTTTATGAATTACTGTTCTGACTCATAATCCGTTGGTCGACAGTTCAAGTCTGTCTGGGCCCACCATATAAAACAACCACTTACGTGTACTAATCGTAAGTGGTTTTTTATTAAAATAAAAAAGGTAGCGAATAGGTAGCAGTATGAATGATGTTTATGGAATCCAAATGTCATTGGAAATGGAGGCAAGTAAAGTAAGAATTTTAGAAAGAGAAAAACAGCAGATCAATGAGTCGATTCTTTATTTAGATTTAAACACAAATTTTTCAAAAATTCCGTTTTACACGGCTATGCAAATAATATTGAGAAAAACTGAAGGAGAGTCGAGCAAAATAGATCAACTCTCCGAAGATGAGATAGTGAAATATTATCGGTCTATTTTACAGGTTCTTAAAAGTGCGATGATGCCACCAGATAAACTTATTGTGATTGAAGCAGAAAAGCTTTCTTATCCTATTACCGATAGTTTCTTAGACTTTCTGAATAAGGAGGGGTATTACCGGCAGCAAAGTGGAGGCTAGGATAGCCTTTACTCTAAGAATTTCACTGTCATTCCCTTGCGCACAATTTTAGACAAATTATTTGCATCCCAATTGGTCAAGCGAATACACCCATGAGATGAAGTTTTGGAAATTAAAGCAGGGTTTGGCGTACCATGAATTCCAAACGAAGGACGAGACAAACCAATCCAAATACTTCCAACTGGATTATTTGGCCCAGGTGGTAAGCTCAAATGCTTGAGATTCTTCCCTTGGATGAAATTATTCGGGTTATAACTGTAGTGTGGATTTGACACAATACTGCTAATAGTGTGCATGCCAGAGGGGGATGGGTTATCTTCACTACCGATCGTAGCAGGAAACGATGCGATCATCTTATTTTGTTGATCAAGCAAATATAGTTGCTTTGAACCTTTGTGCGCGATGATGGTTTTTGTATTGCTTGGTAATATATTTTGCACATTTGCGACAATAATCTTTTCACCGACTTTATTAAAACTTGCGCCTGAATTTATTATTTGTAAAAACAATTCATCCATGTGAAATTTTTCACCGAGCATTTCAGTCACTCGAGTGTAATACAAGCCCTTCATCTTTGACTGTTCAGCATAATCCGCAGGTATAGATTGAACATAGGGGCCTTTCAGGTCTTGTGCTGTAATGGTGTACTCAATAAACGTCGGTTGAGTCGTAACTTCATTTAAAAGCCGCCAAGTATTTGCATCTAACACTCCGTCACCACTTAAACCCTTCATAATCTGAAAAGCTGAAATGGCTTTCACAGTATTTAGCCCCCATGTACCATCAATTGCTCCTGAGGATGAGTAATGGCGACTCAACAGCACTTGTAACTTTGCGTAAACAGGAAGATAGCCTTTTTCAAGATTGTCCGACCACTCCGCTTTATTTAGATTATCTAAAGACCATGTGTCGGCTTGGTTTAATAGTGCTAAATTGTTTAGATTGTTAGTGGTGGGAGGAAGTGATTTTTGTGGTTCAGCTGCAAGAGTATAAGTCGAAAAAATACACATACTACTCAGGCAAATAACTAAAAAACGACTCAACATAACTATGAATCCCAATGTGATTGGATTGATCGACATAACGGAACTTATATTTTAAATAAAGTTAATAATGCAATTCAAATACGCATATCAAATGCGCCTTAGTAACTAATTAAGTAAAAAAAATGCCAACTTAAGCAGATAAACGTATATGGATTGTAACATTAATATAGTATATTAATTAACTAATCTAGGATGGTTTTTTGTCTGCGCTAAATAAATTTGGTCATGTAAAGCATAAATAATTGATATGGCTAAACTTTCAAATTGAGGTAAAGTTATAAATGAATACATCGGTAAAAATAATCTCTGTTGATGGTGATGTTTGGCGTTTTTCAAAGACAAATAAAAAAATAATTCTAAAAAAGGGGGCAAAGCTTCAGGTGAAAGATGTATTGCATCTTTCAGAAGAAAGTAGTGTCGTGTTGCAGCTTTCAAATGGCCGAGTTGTTGAAATTCATGGTAAAGATTTAATCAATAATGACGGCAATTTTAGCCTCAATTCTTTGCTAGGTGAACCAAACTCGGATCTAGATAAAATTGTAAATTTTGCAAAATCATTTCAGCAAATGAATGATACAGAACAACAAAATGATGTTGTTCGTTTGGATGATGGTCGAGTATTTAAAAAAGAAGGTAAAGATTATGTTGAAATTGCGGGAGAGTCTTTTGATGGAGATCCTGATGTAACGCAAGGTGGTCATCGTTTTGTTCAACTTACTCGTGCGGGCGAAACATCTGTCGCCGATGGCATCAAACCTTTAATGTTGAACCGAGTGGTAGATAATATTCCGCCTTTAGGAATTGAGTACCCAATATTACCTTCAGTTATCAAACCATTTGAGCATGGTTTGGGTGGTGGTAGTTGGACACCTGTCGCAAGCGATGACACGAACAGCACCGACAAGGCGCCAGTGTTTGTAGATCCAAACAATCCAGGCACGCCAGTTGCGTCTTATACATTTAACTATGACGAGAACAGCAGCGATGCCGATGTGATCGGCACGGTTAAGGCGACCGATGTTGACAGCAGCACGGTGACGTACAGCATCAGCAACGGCAACGGCTGGTTCGAGATCAATGCCAACACGGGTGAGATCAGCCTGACTGCAGCGGGCGTAGCTGCTGCGGCGAATGACTACGAGGCACTTGCGAACATCCACAACCTGGTGGTGACGGCAACTGATGGCACCAACAGCAGCAACATCAACGTGACGCTGAACGAGCAGGATATCAATGACAACGCGCCAGTGTTTGTAGATCCAAACNCGGTGACGTACAGCATCAGCAACGGCAACGGCTGGTTCGAGATCAATGCCAACACGGGTGAGATCAGCCTGACTGCAGCGGGCGTAGCTGCTGCGGCGAATGACTACGAGGCACTTGCGAACATCCACAACCTGGTGGTGACGGCAACTGATGGCACGAACAGCAGCAACATCAACGTGACGCTGAACGAGCAGGATATCAATGACAACGCGCCAGTGTTTGTAGATCCAGCGAATCCAGGCACGGCAGTTGTGTCTTATACATTTAACTATGACGAGAACAGCAGCGATGCCGATGTGATCGGCACGGTTAAGGCGACCGATGTTGACAGCAGCACGGTGACGTACAGCATCAGCAACG
>NZ_JBWKMK010000014.1:0-10986 GCF_056431365.1 Acinetobacter seohaensis | reverse complement strand
GAGCAACTGGAGCAACTGGAGCAACTGGAGCAACTGGAGCAACTGGAGCAACTGGAGCAACTGGAGCAACTGGAGCAACTGGAGCGACTGGAGCAACTGGAGCAACTGGCGCAACTGGAGCAACTGGCGCAACTGGAGCAACTGGCGCAACTGGAGCAACTGGAGCAACTGGCGCAACTGGAGCAACTGGAGCAACTGGCGCAACTGGAGCAACTGGCGCAACTGGAGCAACTGGAGCGACTGGAGCAACTGGAGCAACTGGAGCAACTGGAGCTACTGGAGCAACTGGCGCAACTGGAGCAACTGGCGCAACTGGAGCAACTGGCGCAACTGGAGCAACTGGAGCAACTGGTGCAACTGGAGCAACTGGCGCAACTGGAGCAACTGGAGCAACTGGCGCAACTGGAGCAACTGGAGCAACTGGTTCTACCGGTGCAACGGGGGATACAGGTCCATATCAACCAGTCATTCGCCCAGAGGTTGGTAGTTATACTTTTAATGCCAATATTGCTAATAACTTATTTGTCCATCGTTTAGAAGATCGTATTGGTGCAAGTGAATACACCAATATGAATAAAGATGATGTTGGTCAACTTTGGTTAAGAGCTGTAGGGGGCTATAATGAATTTGAAGATAAATCTGGACAGATTGATACCGATGGTCATCATTATCTTTTACATGTAGGTTTAGGTTTGGCAAATTTTGGCGAAAAAGATGAATATAATGTCGGATTAATGGCTGCTTATGGTAATGCAGGGAGTGATTCCAAATCATCTATTACAAATTATAAATCATCTTCAAAAATAGATGGTTATGGCTTTGGTTTGTATGGAACCTGGTTTGAAAATCCGACTGAAAAAACTGGTGCATATCTAGATACATGGGCAATGTGGAGTAAGTTTAAAAATGAAGTATCTGGACAAGATTTTGCAACAGAAAAATATGACTCTTCAGGGGTTACTGCCTCAATAGAAGCTGGTTCTAGTTATAAATTGGGACAAAGTGAAGGCGTTAGTTATTGGATTCAACCGCAAGGTCAATTTATTTACCAAGATGTTCAATTAAATTCATTTAAAGAGAAATCTACAGGTACGCTAATTGATGAAGGCAAGGGCAATATTCAAACTCGTCTTGGTGCAAAAGCCTTTCTTGTGGTCCCTACAGATATTGCAGCGAGCTCAAACTATCGCCCATACGTCGCATTAAATTGGATTTATAATTCTGAAGACAAACTTGTGAAGTTAGATAATAGTTACTATGGTATTTCTGGTAACTCAAATTTGGGTGAAATTAAATTTGGTGTTGAAGGACAAACAAGCAAAAACAGTTATGCATGGTTTAATCTTTCATATCAGATGGGTAGTAATAACTATAGCGATTTCATTGGAAATATTGGTTGGAAAGTGAATTTCTAATTCTAGTATTTAAGTATTCTTATTCTTAAAAGAAATCCTTCAAGAAGCCTTGCAATGCAAGGTTTCTTTCATATAGAAGTATGTAAATAGAATCAAAGAGAACAAATATGACACTTTGCTTAAATATGATTGTAAAAGATGAAAGTCATATCATTGAACAAACATTAGAAAATATATGTCAACATTTTAAGTTGGATTACTGGGTGATCTCAGATACTGGATCTAGTGATCGTACACCAGAGATTATCGAAAACTTTTTTAAAGCGAAAAATATTCAAGGTGAGATAATTTATGAAGCTTGGCAAAATTTTAGTTATAACCGTAATATTGCTTTAAAAGCTTGTCTTGGAAAAAGTGATTACATTCTTATTTTTGATGCAGATGATTCTTTAATAGGTGAGTTAAGTCTACCGGTTTTACAGAAAGATGCTTATTATTTTCAACTTTCCAATGAAGATCTCTCCGTAAAATATTTAAGAAAACTCATTATTAAAAATAATGATCAGTATCATTGGCGTGGTGTTTTACATGAATATTTAGAAAATAAAAATGAACAAGAGGTAGGGGAAGTTCAAGGCGATTATGTCGTTATCTCAGGTCGAAAGGGTAACCGGAGTTTAGATAAAGACAAATACTTAAAAGATGCCAAAATCCTTGAAATAGCTTATATCGCTGGTGATGATCCAGATTTATTGCCACGTTATGCATTCTATTGTGCACAATCATATAAAGATGCTGGACAGATTAATAAAGCAATTGAATGGTATCTAAAGCGGGCTGAATTAGATACGGGTTGGTATGATGAGAAATACTGTAGTTTTGAACAATTGGGCTTACTTTATGAAAGTGAAAAAAATTATAAAGATGCACTATCGTATTGGCAGATGGGGATAGCTTATGACCCACAAAGGGCAGAGTGTTGGTATCATTCGGCTAGACGACATAGTTGGGATCATCATCCTGAATTGGCTTACTGTTTTGCCAAACAAGCTAGTGAAATAAAAATGCCAGAAGGTAATCGTTTATTTTTAAAAAAAGATATTTATAAATTTTGGTCACTATATGAATGGTGCTTAAATGCATACAAACTTGGAAAATTTGAAGAGTCTTATCTAGCCTTTAAAAAATTAGTCGAACACAGTCCAGAAGACCTTGTAAATCGTTTAACGCATCAAATGAATGAGTATCGTTGTCTTATTATGCAAGACTCTTTTTATGATGTACAAATTTTAGCAGTCAATTTAAATAAAATTGGCAAAAGATATTTACTAGAAAATATTTTAAAAGATTTTAGTCAATCTTGATTTTAAGAGCCTCTAAATATTATTGCAGTCATTAAAAAACGGTTTTTTTGCATAAATATTTTGCAAGATATTGATTTTTAATTTTTTTTAAATATTTATAAAAATAAATATAATAAAATCATAGTGTTAAGTGTTTGTGCAACAAAGCTGCTTTGAGACCATGAATATCATGTCTGAAACTACTGCTACCTCAAATTGATAAGAATTATATGCTTATCTTATTCAGAAGTAATCTTTAGCTTTGCTACAATTAACATAATACACCTTATACGCAATGCAAATTTTTATTTCTTATAAATCATAGCTTTATCTTGTAGTAAAAAGCCCAACTGTACTCAGTTGGGCTTTTTTAGTGATTGTTCATGTTCCACGCTTATTTCTTGATCAATGTTTCACAAGTTTGATTAGCTCAGTTGAATAATGCCCTTAGCAATTCAGCCTTTAAAATCTGTTTCAGTTCGCAGAGCCTTAAAAATACGTTTCGCTGTTTCCTCACGAACCGATTTTGGATCTCGTAAAATATTCGAAATCCATACTGCAAATGCTTGATAATCCTTATTGCCTGCAAGGTCACTGATGCTGTGTACCTTTGATAAAATCGAGCTGTATGTACTGATTTGGCTATCAGACATTTTGCAGAACATATCGAGTGTGTGCGGATCTCGACCTGTTTCGATCACTTTCGGCTTTGGCTTCTCTTTAACAGTAAACCTAAAGCCGACCACAGAACGCCCTTGCTTTACATTCTCATAGCTGAGGTCAATATCAGTATTGTGATTGATTTCATTTAATGAGGGTTTTATTACACGATCTTTGAGATTTCCTATTCTTTTATAAGATTCAGGTAATTCAAATTGCTCAAAAAGATCATCAAGGCTGATCTGAAAGCCACCCATTGCCTGATGCTTCTTAGCTAAGTGGTAAAGGTCTAGTGAGTAGTCTTTCTTGAGCCGTAATACAACTTCTTTCTTGTACTTGGTGTAAGGGTTTAAAGCATCAAACTCCCTCAAAAGAAGGAGGACTTCATCTGTAAAATAAAGTTCTGACCCTCCTTGCCCTGCTTTATAAATCACCTTCTGTAGCCATCTAACTTTTACCCGATCTCCATTTTGGGCAGTGTATCCAAAGAATCGAGTGAAAAGACGATCTGATGCGGTTTCTAATGCAGTATATGCGGTTGAAATGTCTATACCACATTCCTGTGCGTAGTCACTAGACGAGATAAAAATGGGATCATTGCTTGATATTTGCGTTGTTCTAGCAAGTGGCGTAGCCATGATAAAAAGACGCTTTTCATCAAGACTCATTCCCCTATAGCATTCTGTTACACGGTTTTGTAAAACCATCCAATCCTTTGGGTAGTGTTTTCTCAAATCAACTGCCATATTATTTATTCTACATTGTTTAAGCTAGTAGTTTTTATACATTAGTCTACATACTTATTCAAGTAGCTATTAAGTATAAAACTACAAACTTATATTTGTAGTTTTATACTTGGCGTTTGTAGTTTTTAAACTTGGCGTTTGTAGTTTTTAAAGTGCATTTAACTTGGCGTTTGTAGTTTTATACTTGGCGTTTGTAGTTTTTTAAAGTTTGAAAGCTTTGCTGTGCGTGGCTTTGAGGGGGAGCTAAAAGTATTTAAAAGCTTTTTAAAAGAATAAAAAGGAGCAGGGGAGTGAAAAACTGCCCTATGGCACTCGCTAAAGCTCGTGTCATTTTGACCTCGCTTTGCTCGGTCTGAGGGGCAGTTTTTGGGTTAATATTGTTTGTGAATTCCAAAAGTAAAAGCGACTATGGATTCGCTTCGCTCATAGGGCTTTATGCTCGCTTCGCTCGATCTAGGCGCAAAGGTCAGCATGTAATCCACTACCAGTTTGAAGCAGATATTTTAAAAAACAGTTTTTCAGAGCTGTCTAGGCGAAAATTTTCTTTGTGTCGCTCGTAGACACTCGCTAAAGGAGATCTGACATGAGCAAAGATGATTTGGTTTATCTCTCGATGAAGAACATCGCCGAGCCGTGAAAATTTTTCAAAGCTAATGAACATGGTGTTTTTTGTGAAGTAAAAGGAACATGGGAAAATTTCTTTAAAATCGATAAAGATCCAAGAGGATTGGAGGACTTTATGATAGATCGTGAGCAAGACACACCAAGAGATATTGATTTATAGCTCACAGTTTGCTCTGTATGCGATTTTAATAGTGTTTCAATAGGGTTTCATAGGGTATGGATAAAGATTCGCTTAGAGCGCAAATGGTGAGCATTTAAAGACACCCACCTCGTTTCGAATTGTTTTGGCACAATTCCGAGGGGGCAGTAGTTCCTTTATCGCAAGGGCCGCACTATTACGTGGATTTAAATCGCCAAATATTCAAATCATGTGAACGCTGATTTTATTCATAAAATCAGAAAATATTTATCCTATGGTGGATAACAACCTCGAAAAACTATGTCTTCAGAAGTTTAGTTTAGTCCGAGCGACCAACTCGAACAGCAGGGGAGACCAATCCCCATTTAACCTTTTTGACTCTCCTGTGGCTTTAAATCCACAGCCTTCAAGCACTATGACCATGCAGGAAGTAACACACTCAACTACAGTCCCCTGTAGCCTCAACATCACTCTTTCGCAAAACCACGATTCCCTTAACAAGTCATTTCTGACAACGGTAGCTATGGTTTTTTAACCAACTTTTGATAAAACAACTCAAAAGAAAATTCTTATTGATTATCAATTTTACCTGTAATTATAGATCACTATCTATTTTACAAATAAAAACAACAACTTATTCAGAATTATTACAGTACAACTTCGGCAAAACATCTGCCTTATATGCGCTACTAAAGATCGCTCCAACACATCTATGCCGATAACTAAAAATTAGTTATTCAAAAACTTAGGTGACAAAACCTAATGACATAAAAGTGCGTCCCAAGTTATCTAATGAAGTCTTAACAAGCAGTACGTTCATCCACTAATTTTCTAAACCTTTTCCTTGCTTTTCGGTACGCAGTTCCAAAATACCGATTCCGCAGTTTAAAAAATATCATCGTGGGTAGAACACTTACTTAGCACAGTCGATGAGGATCTCTCCCCACCTTTAACACGTTTAAGCTATACATCGACCTTTCGAGCCAAAATGGAATGTCATCACGACAAATTCACCACCTGACCCAAAAGTGCCACTCTCGCCAGCTTTCACCTTGATCGCCTGTACCCTCTCGAATACCGCAGAAGCCATCGTGTGTGCCACGCACCTCGCCAAACCATAAAGATTCAGCGAAGAACGGTAGTTATTAACGCTACTCTCCATCTTTGGATTTCACTCACTATTTCTTCAAAAGCAGGATTTCAGCCCTTTCAGCCTAGAATGGGGTTTAACCCATTCGCCACCTTTCGGTGATTCCGTTTCCTTGTCGCCCAACTTCAAGAACCAACAATGAAGTGGATTGAGTAGAATTTGAGGGTAGGCAAAAAGCCACCCCTCATCAGCCCTCATCAAAGCGTACCGAGCCACAGTTAAATGGCAGTCCGCTTCGTCAAGCAGTTTTCAGGCTGTCAACCTTTCCACTGTGAGCTGTTGAAAATCAAAATTTTTAGTGTGCCTAACGGCACACTAAAAAACGGTTAAAGGTCTTTTAGGTGCGTTGGTCAGACACACTTCACAACTGATGAGAAAATCATAATGCACAAAAAATATGCTGTCTAGGTGCGTTCCTAAGGAACTACTTATTACCCTCTTACAAATACCGTCTAGAAGTCCTTAAAACTTGCTTCGCAAGTTCACCATAGCTTCGCTATGGAAAAAGCAAAAAACAGCTAAAAACCAAAAATCCTTTTACTCGATTACAATGCTAGTTTTTGATCAAAAAACAGCGTATTTTGTGAATTAACCCTTGATAACAATTATTGGAAATATTTTGGATGATAATTTTTAGTCCACACACAAAATTCACGATGCAACGGCTTGCTGACCACGTTGCTAATGGTGCGTATTTTTATTTCGGCTTTGAGTACGACAGTTCTAAAAAATCTATTGAATCAGTTTTGGAGAAGATGACAGAGCGTTATGAATTGGGGATTTCACCAAGACAGCGTTCTTACCGCCTAGAAAAGGGTCATCCTATTTGCACGATGATCGTACAAAGAGATGTTTTTAATGAAAATAAATGGTTTCTGTATTGTCTATTCACCACGCCTACAAGTAGAGATTTCAATACTTTCAACGGTATTGAGATTAATAAACTTGCCAAAGAATCAGAACGTTTAAAGATTGAGAAACTTAAAGAGAAGTACAAAGGCTTTAAGTGGGATCTTGATTCGATCTCAGCAGAAAAGACCTTGATTGCAGACTACTTCAAAGATAATGAACCAAAACAATTTGTCTTAAAAAATCCGATTGCTGTCAAACCCACTGCCCTAGTGACTATGGAGCTTTTTAGAGATACGCATAAGACTTATAAACAGCTCATCTTGGGTGATGAAAAAGACTACAAAGACCGAGTAAGGGCTTATACGTGGACTTGGCGATATACAAAGCAAAGTATTGAAAAAATTAAAACTAAATTTACTGATTCTATTAATAAATTGGCCAGTCAAAAAAATAGTTCTCTAGCAGAGAAGAACCGAGCCGACATTAAAAATCTATTCCTGATGGTTGAAACATGGTCTGTTTTCAAAGCAAGCCGTTCCCAAGCAGGGCAGATTATCCATTTTGCACAGCGTTTTTTAAAGTACAGGTCTAAGAAGCAGAAAACATGGATGCAGATGGAAATTGCTACACCACACTTGACCTATCTACCACGATTGCCGACCTATGCGGATACGATTCATGAGTACACTTACAGACGTAACTTATTTGATGAGCATGGTGTGGAAGTGCCTTTGAAACTCATTAAAGACTACTATGGTGGTGGCTATTACAACATACCGATTCAAGCCTATGTAGCTAAAGAATTAGAAATGCGTGAGAACGGTAAAGCCATTGCTCAAAAAGCGGATGAGCTTTACTTACAAGTGCTTGAAGATGAGTAAATCCGCTAAGAGAAGCTATTAAATATGGACTTTGAATAGGTTCTAACATGCAAATTTCGTATAAGAGATTTTATGTTAAATAAAAAAGGTATCTAAGAAGATACCTTTTTCTGAAATCACTGTTTATAGAACCATAAGGGTAAGTAAATTGGTTCAACGCCACTATTTGCAAATAGCGTACTTAAAAAACTTCTCATATATGGATAACAGATCGCTGGTACACATTCTTCTAATGTCTGTCTTGCATTTTCGCCCAATACTTCAAAGCGGAAAAACATATCTACAACAGCTAACTCTTTTAGATCTTCAGATTGTTCATCTTCGCTTGGTTCGTATTTGAATGCATAATGTATGAAATAAATGCCATCATCTCCATCGGATGGTTGGATGATTTCATGACTTAATGGAAGGTCTTCTACTTTTTTTATATTTGAAAAAAAATCTATAAGATCTGAATTGAAAATTATAAAACTTCTCATGACCTTATGGTCAAGTAGCTTGATACTCATTTTAACATCTCAAAGGGCTTAGATTTGAAGAAATACTTTTGTAAGAATCTAAATTAAATTCCTTGGGTAAGTTTCTGCTAGATTGCACAGATCCTAACGATTCAATAGTACTCTCAAAGCGTTTATCGTCTTCAATATGAAGAACATCAGCAAATTTTATCGCATTCATATATAGATTAGAGAATGCTGATTTAATCATAGATTGATTAGATCTTCGCATAGTAAGGTGAGCGAATTCTTTAGTCACTAATTCCATATATCGTTCAGTACTACTGACTAACTCTACTTTTGGTGATTTGTTAGTGTTAGCAAAATGTACGTCTTTATGTTGCTCGATGAACATCTCAGCAGTAGTTTTGGTTTTCCATGCTTGTAAGGCTGCTCTTGCAAGCTGTCTTTTGTTGGTCATGTTCTACTCCGAAAAACTATCTACATATTCCCTAGGATATATAGGGACTGAATTAGTGATGCAATTTTTAACTTCTTCAAAAACACAAATTTGGGGTCTACCCATAGGTCTATATTTATCATGATCACTCTTAGAATTGGGTGTCATTTTTAAATACTTGTGTTTTTTTAAATATTGAAAAACTGGTTCTGCTTCCCATAAATCTGTAATAGTGACAGCTTTAAATGGAAAAACGTCAGGATCAGTTTTTCTGAAAAAGTGTAAAATTGAACTAACAGTTGGTTCTGGAAGCTTTTCTGCCCCAGGCTTACCCTTAGATTCATTATATTTCTCTAGGTAAGCTTCAACTAACCAAAAAAAATGATCTTCATCATCAGGGTTTTCAATTAAATCAAGGACATCATCTCGATCTAATACAATTTCATATTGAGTGATGAGATAATCAGACTTTAGATTATATTCTCCCCACCACTCAGCATATCTATCACTATTTAACCAAAAGTAATAACCATCTGTTAACCATTGATAAACTTCATCCCCAATGCTACCAGGCTGTTCTAAAAACTTAGATTCAGCAAAATGAGGTAAATTTTTAGTACCTGCATTTATATTGTTGTAGTCACAACGTGTGGTTTGGAATCCGAAGCAAGTCTTCAATTGAGCAGACACGATATCCCTTTTACATTATGAATAGTAATAAATTTTGCGAAATTATATAGAATTTAAATTAAATTACTATATGAATTATCTCTTTGAGAATAAAAGGTTTTATTAAAACAAAACGTTAACTGAAATTATGGCTTTAAATCTGAATTTATTAATACTTTATTTAGCTCTAAATAAGTTCTCAATAGTTCTGCAGATAAACTTGGATTAGTAGGGCCTATATTTGCGATTTGTTGTGCTAAGAACCCAATTTGAGAAGTAAAGAATTGATATTTCATTTGCTCAGGTGTTGGCTGTTGTAATTGAATCTGCCCCAAATTATCAGCAACGAAAGAATTATTAGGAATCATAAAGCTATCTCTTTAATTTATTGATTTTAGTAAAGTAGATTATTTTAAATATTGGCATTAGTCTACGTTATTTCTAGATTTTGAATCCTCAAGTAGTTTTCGTCTCTCTAAATGATACTTGTCATTCTGTGCTTTTAATTGTAAATCACTCTTAAGATACTCCTTTTCCAATTCAATTAGTTGATTTATAAAATTTAATTTTTTATCTATAAGAGTAATTTTTTTATCAAACTCTTCTGTTGATTCTATTAGGTTATCAATTAGTTTTAAAAAGTCTAATTCATGTTCTTTACATTCAAAATGCATAATATGAGTCCTTTTGCTGTTTAAATTTTTCTAAAATTAACATAATACACCTTATACGCAGTCAAAAATGGGAGCCTAAGCTCCCATTTTTATTGATGATTTTTTAATTCTTTTAGCATAGCATCCCGTAAGATTTCATTCATACGTGTTTGATAACCTTTCCCTTGTGCTTTGAACCAAGCAAGTACATCAGCATCTAAACGAATGGAAGTCTGTTGCTTCACTGGACGGTAGAACTGATTATGGCGTACAGCATTGCTCCAGTCTGTAATTTCAGGAATATCTGATAGATCTAGCTTATCGTCAGGAACTGTTCCCTTAGCAAGCAAGTGTTCAATTTCAGCATCTTGCTTGTCGCTGAATTTTTCATTCAGCTCTTTGCGTGAGTATCTAACCATGCTCATATTTATCTCGCTCTGCTTTAGTTACCTGTCTTGCACTAATGATTCGTATGATTTCACAGTCATCTTCATCAAAGATGGTATGAGCTACTAAGAGCATTAGTACGCCTTTCACTTTTCCAATGGTCTGCCAACGTTCTTCGCCATCGGTATGTCTGTCCTGGATTGAGATCCTTAGAGGATCTTCAAAAACAAGGCTTGCAGTTTCGAAAGAGATATCATGCTTTTTCTGATTCTTTCGATTCTTAGCCTCATCCCATTCAAAATACTGTTCCATAAAAAACATTCAAATTTGTATATACAATAATGTATCACAAAATTGTATCACTCAAGTTGAGAAGCGTAATTTTTAGTCAAATTTATTGGCAAAAACTATCAAAATCGCTCATAAAAAAGCCGACTTGTTTCAAAGTCGGCTTTTTGCTGATTTCTTAGTCATGACTAAATTTTTAAGTTATTGATTTTCAAATTAATATACAAGTGTATTGCGTATAACCACCATTATGTTAAATGGCTCAAAATTTACATTTTAAACTGCGAATAAGAAGTTTATCTTAGATGTGATAAACAACTTTTTGGATGAAAATTAGTTAAT
>NZ_JBWKMK010000013.1:0-617 GCF_056431365.1 Acinetobacter seohaensis | reverse complement strand
TTACCACGGTGTGGCCGATGACTGGGGTGAAGTCGTAACAAGGTAGCCGTAGGGGAACCTGCGGCTGGATCACCTCCTTAACGAAAGATTGACGATTGGTAAGAATCCACAACAAGTTGTTCTTCATGACGATGTGTCTTAAAAGATAATTCGAGGTTTTCGAATTGGATTGAGTAGCAGATACTACGCACTGCGTTTGTCTTGCGAAAAATACAAAGCGATGCTTTGATTTTTCTCAGGGTCTGTAGCTCAGTTGGTTAGAGCACACGCTTGATAAGCGTGGGGTCACAAGTTCAAGTCTTGTCAGACCCACCATGACTTTGACCTAGATTGAATAAATCAAGTTACAGGAATTGAAGATACATCGAATCACAGATGATAAGCTGGGGACTTAGCTTAGTTGGTAGAGCGCCTGCTTTGCACGCAGGAGGTCAGGAGTTCGACTCTCCTAGTCTCCACCACGTACTTATTGAGTATGGGTATAAGCTAAAGATTACAGAATTTAGTAAGTATAAGCTTATTAAGTTCTGTGATTTAAATATCACAGTATTTAGTGCGGTCTGACGAAGACGCATTAATTCATTAACAGATTGGCAAAAATTGAGTCTGAAATAAAT
>NZ_JBWKMK010000012.1:0-1424 GCF_056431365.1 Acinetobacter seohaensis | reverse complement strand
TTTCTGATAAAGATAGCGTTGCTTGTCTGATACGTTGACGTTTGTTTTCTTGCTTGAGAAATTGCCAATAGATGGGTTCAAATTTTTTGAAAAAATCATCAACAATACAAAAAATTTCTGTAAAATCATACATGGTAGTTAGAGCCTTTGGGTTGTGTCGTAACTTTCTAAATGGCTCTAACTACCTTTTTTTCAAGGGCTTTTCTTATCCGTAATTCGGGTTAATATAGATGCAATGCAAATACAACACAGATGGATTGGTCAGCAAATGTTAAAACAAAGTGTGTTTACCATGGCAGCAATGCTTATCAGCTTCAATACGATGGCAGCCAACACCGTGGTAGAAATGACAACCAGCATGGGCAATATTGAAATCGAACTGTTTAATGACAAAGCCCCAGTTTCTGCAAAGAACTTTGAAAATTATGCCAAGTCAAACTTCTATAACGGTACGATCTTCCATCGTGTTATCCCAGGCTTTATGGTGCAAGGCGGTGGTATGGATGCCAATATGCAAGAAAAGCCAACCAAAGCGACCATTCGTAATGAATCAAGTAATGGATTGAAAAATACCCGTGGTACCTTGGCGATGGCACGTATGAATCATCCTGATTCTGCCAGCAGCCAATTCTTTATTAATGTGGTAGATAACGATTTCTTAAATCGAAGTCCACGTAACGCAGGCTATGCGGTATTTGGTCAAGTCACTAAAGGTATGGATGTTGTCGATAAAATTGTAAAAGTACCAACAGGCAACTATGGCATGCATCAAAATGTACCGAAACAAGCGGTAAAAATACTCAGTGTGAAAGTGAAAGAGGCTGCCCCAACAAAATAAGCGGATTTAGATTGCAAAAATATGAAAAACATATTTTTAATTTAAAATTATAGGGTTAGTGCGAGTTTTGTGTGTTTTTGAACCAAAATAGTGCGTAAAAATCCAACACTCGTGAAAACAAGCAGTTAAAAGCACTTGCACGTGTAGGAAATTGCCCTATAATGCACCCATCCCGACGCAAAACAGCCTACGAACTTAGCTTACAGGGTTAAGTTGTTAGAAGTGTTTTGCGTTAAAATTTCTGCTGACGAGGCAGAAANACTCGAAGTTTATTTGAGCGAAATTTAAGTCAGAAAATTGATGAGCCAGATTTGGAAGTTTAGATTAAAACTTCAAAATGATTTTAACTGAAGAGTTTGATCATGGCTCAGATTGAACGCTGGCGGCAGGCTTAACACATGCAAGTCGAGCGGGCGAGGTTGCTTCGGTAACTTAGCTAGCGGCGGACGGGTGAGTAATGCTTAGGAATCTGCCTATTAGTGGGGGACAACATTCCGAAAGGGATGCTAATACCGCATACGTCCTACGGGAGAAAGCAGGGGATCTTTATGACCTTGCGCTAATAGATGAGCCTAAGTCGGATTAG
>NZ_JBWKMK010000011.1:0-36296 GCF_056431365.1 Acinetobacter seohaensis | reverse complement strand
TCATCCAGTTATTTTAACAGTATTTTTCTTAATAGTGACTATAGTACAAGTATTTAAAACGACATTTCGTGTCGTTCATATGGTTTACTCCAGTCGCTTATATCCTCGTGCTGAACCACGAGGTTTTACGCTCCAGTGGATAAAAAAACACCCCATAGCGAACTACAGGGTGCTGTTAAATAATAAGATGACAGTGATTAAGTATCCATGTGCTTATTCATACCAGCCGAATAGCTTAAACGCATACGGTGCATAAGCAATAATCAACATCGCAGGAAGCATCACAATCATAGGCAAAATCCAACGCTCATAACGATAATAGAACGATTTATGACGAACTTCTGCATCGGCTGCAGCGACTTCTTCATCACCAATCGACTGCCTTGCCAATAAATGATTCAGTGCTACAGGTGGTGTCACATAGCCCAATTCAAAGCCGATGAGGGTAATCATCCAGAAATGCACAGGATGAATCCCATATTGATACGCCACAGGTGCAACCGTTGCCGAAATTAGAATCACTGCCCCGAATGGATCCATAATCATGCCCACAAAAATCATCAGGGCAACAATTAGGCTAATCACAATAAAGATGCTGCTAATGTCAGTTGGGAATGCTTCCATGATTTCAATGCGTTCTAAATAGCCGCCCACACTGACTGAAAGCGCCATCAAAATTACCAATGCACCAATATGTCCCACCGTTTCACTGGTCGATAAATGCAGAGCTTTGAAGAAACCATACTGACGCAATGGTGAATCAGGTGCGGTCAATAATGAACGCTCAGATGAAGCTGCTGTCTGTTGTGCTGTAGGCTTGTGATCTAAAGTCTGATCCCACTGCCCCATCGCTGGAATAGGCGCAGGTTCATGGCGCAATTTATCAAACAACACCATCATCAATAAAATAACCGGCATCATTACAGGTGCAGTAAATTCATTCATATTGGTGTCTAAAGCATATTTATAGAACAACCAAATCAACACAAAAATGAGGATATATGGTAGTACAGGGCCAAAAGCACGTAAGGACAATGGCGCAGCTATGTTCGGTGCAGCAATGCGGAATTTATTTTCAGCAAAGAACAACGAAATCACTAAAAATAGGGTTGAAGTCAGTAGGAACACATACAAACCATAGTGATACAGCATGTCCGTTGTGACTTCTTTATTCAGCGATGCCACCACAACAATCAATAGGCATGGACGAAGCACGACCCCCATTGAACCCGACATAGCTGTTGCCGCCAGTGCAAACTGACGTCGTCCACCCGCATTCCAAACTTCTTTATAAATGATCGCACCTGCAGCAATGACAAAAATCCCCGATGCACCGGTATAAGCTGTCGGCAATGCAGCGGCAATCAGAATCAGCCAGGTTAAGGTTTCAGGTGCCAAATTCCACGGACGTAGAATATTCAGGAACAAATCCACAATTCGGGTTTGTTTGAGCAACATCCCCGCCCAAACAAACAAAGCCAAGTTCAGGAAAATACTGGAGAATTCGACAAGTTGCCCCAAGTAAATCCCTTGCCCCATCGGATAATCCATTAGGAAAGTAAAGGAGAAACCTGTACTAATTGCCATATAGGCATACAAAGGCACGCTCAGGAACGCAAGACCTAAACTGCCGCCTTCACGAGTTGGTGCAGGTGGCTTAATGAGCTGGAATAAACTAATCAAAGTCAGGGTTGCAAACAGAATCATCCACATCCAGTAAATGACCTGTGTTTCGCCACTCATCGGTACGCCCGAATCGAGTACTGAACGATATTGACTGATACTTGACGAGGTTAAGAAACCATTCGCCACCACCATTAAGGTCGAGTACACCTTGAAGTCAATTTTGGTCGCAGGGCCACGTAAACCAATGTGATGGGTTTTTAAAGTGGCACTGATTGCGGCAAAGACCACCATCAACACCAATAAAATGGCACGGTTTTCAGTACCAAATTTAAAAATGCCAAAGAAAGAGGTTTCAATGGTTCGATACATTTTCAAGCTTGGATGAGCTTGAATATGCTGAATCGCCTGATCATGAAATTGAAATTTTTCTTCACAAATTTGTTTGGCTGCCAAAATTGAAGCGCGGACATCTGACTCAGAGGCGGTGCCAAAAATATCGGCAAACTCATCAGCAGCATTGGCTTGCATTTGGGCATGTACTTGCGCATCGACATCGGGGTTGCGTTCACAGTCAGGTGCAGTGGGTTCGGCACGTAAAAATGAATATTGCATACCTGTTGCAGGGTCACCATATAGGCGTTCACCCATGCGCAACAACTGACCATGTACCATTTCACCTGTACCAATAATGAGGGTCAGTAACAACAAGATCAAAATAACGAATGTAGAAATCCATTCTGTCCATATATGTCTGAGCAAAGCCAAGCCAGACCTGCGTTGTCCGTTATTGTGCATATATTTTCCTGTTTTTATTCTGCGCAGAAACCGAGACTCTCGAATTTCTGTCTATCCTTATTCAACGGAATGTCCATCTTCCATTGAGCATTTTTGTATTCAGTTTAAATGTGCATGAGCGTCGTTATTTTTAAAATGACAATATAGATTTTCTTTTAAGTAAAAATGGTCAATTGTGAGATTTTATGTGAGCCCTTTTTGCCATCATTTTGATGTAATTTTAATGCGGATCAATGCAATAGGCCCAAATAATATAAGCCAGTGCAAAAATTACTCCCCAAATCACCCCCAATAAATGTGCCTCAACTAATACAGGACTCCCGATTAATTCTGCTGTACCCAAACTGCCCACGGTATTTTCCCAAATCAGTTTAGATAAAATAAGCAGCAAGACCAATGTGGCAAAGCCACGTTCTTTTTTATAAAGCAAATGCACACATGCCACCGCCACATAAGCACCATGCAACACCCCAGAAAGTCCTGCATAGGCATCAATATCGGCAAGGAAGTAATAGAAACTCAGACTAATCGCTGGCGGTAGTACCAACAAAAGCGCCACAAAGTGCCATACTTTGGCATGCGGAAAAATAAAAGGTAAACAGGCAAACGCGATCATATTGAGTAAATAATGAATCCAGCCCACATGCACCCAATGCCCTGTCCATAAGCGCCAAAATTCATCCAATAAATGTGTAGACCAATAAATAAAATGCTCTGCAAAAATCTGCAAACATGCCGAAACCGACATACATGCCGCAATAAACACAATTTTTCGACTGAGAAATTGAGATGAATATTGCATAGGCGCTGGCATCCTCCAAATTATTCTTGTTATGTGCTTCGGCAAACGGATTGCCCAATCCTAAAACTTCTTGTCTATATTGAATTGGGCAATCTTGATATTTTTACAATTGAGCTGCCGTATCCTCATTAAATAAATCATCTAATTCAGATGAATCATCTTGCTCATCCCAGAAACGTTGCTGATCACCCGTACGCACACCTGTATGTTCAGTCCAGTAACGGTCTGAAATTCCTTGTACCATGCTTCCCGCCATGGCATCAATCAATTTAAATTGTGGATTTACAGGTTTTTCGTCACTGCGTGCATTAGAAAAGGCTTTGAGTGCATCGCGGATTTTGGCATCTTCACCACTGGCTTGGGCAGCAACCGCATATAAAGCGTGTGATAAACGCACGCCTTTATTTTCACCAATTTGCATCGACTGCTTTAAGGTTTGATACGGATCAGGTTTGCCATCTCCCGCACCTGGAAGCAAAGTCCAAATTACGGCACGTGTAGCCTCTGGTGCGCCCCAGAATTTTTCATTGTTTAAACAGGTCATACCACGTTCAACAATCGCGGCAATATCTTTAGGCACATGCACTGCCCCGCCTGAATTAATATCATTGGTCATGGCTTGCAAGCCACTCAACATCCCCAACATATACACAGTTTGATCAATATCACTGTTCATTTTTGGACAACCTTCGCCCAAAGGTTTCCGATATTTCTTTTCCCAACGATGCTGAAACAATTGATAGCCTGTGTATTGGCGCTGTGCCGCCAAAGCCGCCCAACGTTTTTGCTGAATCCGCGCATCTTGCGCTTCGCCCACTTGCCCTGCTTTTGCTGCACGTAAATAACGCAATTCAGCATCCAAAGCTTTTTCTTCGGCACAAATACCCGCAGCCGAATACATTAGTACCGCAACACGGGTTGGGTCTGCGCCCATATCTTTAGTCGCCATAATGGCAGGGGTTAAGGAGTTACCAGAATTACACACCATTTCAGCATCTTCCATCGCTAAAATTGGCGGCACAATATGTTTTTCAGTAAATCCAAGTGCGACATTGGCACCTGTTTTGATCACTTGTGAACAACCTGATAATAATAAACTTGTGATTGCAAATACGGCCACACCCTGGCCTATTTTTTGGACTTGCGACATTTTCCTGTCCTCTATAATTGTGTTTATGTCCATTGCAACAAACATAGCAGAAGCAATATCTGAATAAAAGCGTCTACTTGCTGCTTCAGATGGATAACTTTGCCATGTTTTAAAGTGACTAAAATTGACTGAAATCTGTCATCCGACAAAATTTAGGCAAAAAAAAGTAGCATTGCGACGGTTCAGCACATGCTACTTATTAACTGATGCCCAATTCGGGCTTATCTTAAAAAATCTTTCGACTAAATTTAAATCTGCACATTTCAGGAATCTGATTTGTATTGATCTACACTTGTCTGGAATGAATATAACTGAAAATAGGGATATGTGTAATCTTTTATGCCAATATAAAATGACTGATCAGGACACGAAAAATAGATGATAATTTTATCTTTATGATACTTATAGTTTTTTATTATTATAAAAATATACAGCTGTCTGTAAATTAGAGCATTTTCGCCAATACTTTTAGAGCCTTCCATTCCGCCTTGGAAACCTGATCACACCAAATCACCAGAGGTTTAAAGGCTTGCTGAAATTCCATGACGATATAAATTTGATGATCTATCACTTGACTCAGTTGCACACGCTGAATTTCAATTTGGCGAGCTGTGCTTTTAATCTGTTGTGATACTACACGAGGCGCGAGATAGGAAATTGACCATTCACGGTCATCTAATTGATCTAAACCAACAATTCGGTTTGCACGAACAAATTTAAAATATGTCCAGCCCATAATGACAATACATACAACGCTAAGCCATGGCTTTAACACTTGTAGTAAAAGCCAAACGATGAGTAGAGCGATCATCAGCTGAAACACTATTGCGATGACACTAGGTTTCAGCTGAAACTGCTGCTTAGCCATGCACATAATGCTTTAGTTTACGGATAAAATCTTTCAACTCAGGACGTGGTGGCTCAGACACTTCCATAAACCAATCCAATAAATCTGGGTCTTCCTGCTCAACCAAATCGGCAAACATTTGTTTTTCTTCCGCACTGGCAGTCAAATAATGATTTTTCACATACGGGTCAAAATAGACATCAATTTCCTTTAAACCACGACGGGCACGGTAAATCACTTTGCGTTCTTCTAAGCTGATGTCATCACTCATGCGGTTTCCCCATTAAAATTAAACTCAGGCTAGTTTAACCGACCCCTTTTAAAGTTTCGATGACTTTTATGCAGCATTGACCAAAAGCATCATCTTTCATTTGCAATTGAAACTTTTGCACCTTGTTGCCTCCTATAAATTCTTCTAAGGTGAATTCAAAATAACAACATCAGGAAGATAAAACCATGCAATCTGCCGCAATTCGCCCCATTGCCAATATGTTACCGCGCACCTTATTCAGTGCTGAACACGACAGTTTTCGTGATTTGGTACGAAAATTTTATTTGCAGGAAGTCATCCCCCATACTGAAAAATTTGAAGCGCAGCAGCATGTAGACCGTGAGCTATGGCGTAAAGCAGGTACTTTGGGTTTACTGTGTAGCACCATGCCTGAAGAATATTCAGGTTCAGGAGTAGACCGCCTGTACAGCATGATTTTGATTGAAGAACAAGCCTATGCAGGCGACAGTGCCACTGGTTTTTCACTGCATTCAGATATTGTCGCCAATTACATCAATAACTTTGGCACAACTGAACAAAAACAACACTGGTTACCCCGCATGGCCACAGGCGAAGTGATAACCGCGATTGCCATGACCGAACCCGGTACAGGTTCAGACTTACAAGCTGTGCGTACCTCTGCGGTATTGGATGGCGATGAATACGTGATTAATGGTTCTAAAATTTTTATTACCAACGGCTATTTGTGCGACATGGCGATTGTGGTATGTAAAACAGCGAACACAGACAAAGGTTCAGCCAATCTGTCTTTAATATTGGTAGAAGCAGACCGTGCGGGATTTAGCAAAGGCAAACCACTGAATAAAATTGGTATGAAAGGTCAGGACACTTGCGAATTATTTTTTGATAATGTCCGCGTGCCTCGCAGCAATTTATTGGGTGCAGAAGGCATGGGCTTTATCATGCTGATGAAAGAACTGGCTTGGGAACGCTTAATTGTCGCGATTATTTGCCAAGCAGGTGCAGAAGCTGCTTTTGCACATACACTGCAATATACTCAGCAACGTCAAGCCTTTGGCAAAAGTATTCATAGCTTTCAAAATACGCGCTTTAAACTGGCAGAATTACGCACCGAAATTGATTTCTGTCGTGCTTTTTTAGATCAATGTATGCAGTTACAACTTCAAGATCAGCTCAGTGTTGAAGCTGCAGCGGCCGCCAAATATAAAATTTCAGAGATGTACTCCAAAGTGGTGGATGAATGTCTACAACTGCATGGTGGTTATGGCTATATGCTTGAGTATCCAATTGCACGTGCTTACTTAGACAATCGGGCCAATCGTATTTATGCAGGCACCAATGAAATTATGAAAGAGCTGATTTCACGTTATTTATAAAATTTCCACCTCAACATAAAAATGGCGCAAGCAATTTTAAATTTCTTGTGCCATATTATTTTTGCACCCAACGATTTAAGACACTAATTTAGGTTTGCGCTGCTGTGCAGGCACAGCTTGTTTGAATTTTAAAATACCATCTTCAAAACTTGCTTGTTTTAAAGTTTTGCGATCTTCTAAGTAATTGTTGGTCACTCGCCATGGCGCATGTTTGCCTTGCTTTGGCATCACATCAGCAGCACGCGCGATATAGCCCGAACTCAAACTGCCCATCACCGTATCTTCCAATAACTCTGTTTGGTCACCTTGAGGAATTACCTCGTCATAACCTTGTCGATCCATATAATTGAGCAAACGACAAATATAATCCGCAGCCACATCCACTTTAAGCGTCCAAGAGGCATTAATATAGCCAATAATCATCGCCATATTCGGTACATCGCTGATCATCACACCTTGATATAGCATGTGCTTCGAAGTGTCTAAAGGCACACCATCAATTGTGGCTTGAATACCGCCTAGAATCTGAATATTCAAACCTGTCGCAGACACAATAATATCGGCATCCAAATGTTTACCCGATTTTAATTGCACACCTGTTTCAGTAAAACTTGCAATTTGATTGGTTTCAATCGAGGCATGCCCTTCGCGTAAAATCTTAAATAAATCACCATCAGGCACAACACATAAACGCTGATCCCACGGATTATAATGTGGCGTGAAATGCTTCATATCTACCTTGCCCTTGAGCTGCATTTGGATAGATTTCAGCAACAAAGTCCGCAGTAATTTCGGCTGTTTTTGTGCTAAAGCATAAATGGCGCGTTGCATGCCAATATTACGTGCACGCGTGATTTTGTAAGCAACATCTTCAGGCAAAACTTTACGCATTTGCTGATAAACAAAATCCATTGCAGGCACTGAAGCAATATAAGTCGGCGAGCGTTGTAGCATGGTGACATGCGCTGCACCACCTTTTGACATAGCAGGTACTAAGGTAATGGCGGTTGCACCACTACCAATAATTAAGACCTTTTTACCACGATAATCTAAATTTTCAGGCCAATGCTGAGGGTGGATAAATGTGCCTTTAAACGCCTGCTGATTCGGAAAGTCAGGCTGAAAACCTTGATCGTAATTGTAATAGCCTGTGCAGCCTAAAACAAAATTAGCCACCCAAGTTTCAATCTGTTGTGCTGCATTTTCTATGCGTAACGTCCACTTACGTGTTTGAGAATCATAATTGGCAGATAGTACACGATGCTGAAAATGAATTTTTGAATGTAAGGCTTTTTCTTGAATGACTTCTGCTAAATAACCTTTGATAGATGCGCCATCGGCTAGTACATTGGTTTTCTTCCAAGGCTTAAAATTATAACCAAAAGTCGACATATCCGAATCTGAACGAATGCCCGGATATTGGAATAAATCCCAAGTGCCACCAAAACTTTGACGACGCTCAATAATTTCAAAAGAACGCTGTGGGCAGTTTTGACTTAAATGTGCTGCTACACCAATGCCCGAAATCCCTGCCCCAATAATTAATATATCAACCTGCTTATCCATGTTTTATTGTCCAGCTTGAATGATGTTTTTTATTAAAGCATAAATTTGACAATACACAATGTCAAGTTTAGCAAAAGTTACTAAAATTTATATCAATTCGGGACAATTTGATCATTTTTGAGATCAACTTATTTTTTTCATAAAAAAAGACCGGTAAAACCGGTCTTTTTCTGAACAACGTGCGTTATTCTTGGCGAAATTATTTAACTTCGCGATCTACAAGCTCAACGTAAGCCATCGGTGCAGCATCACCCGCACGGAAGCCCGCTTTAAGAACACGTAGATAACCGCCGTTACGCTCTTTGTAACGAGGGCCAAGAACGGTAAATAATTTACCAACAGTTGCTGCTGAACGAGTACGAGCAAACGCTAAACGACGGTTTGCTACTGTATCGTTTTTAGCTAAAGTGATTAAAGGCTCAGCAACACGACGTAATTCTTTTGCTTTAGGAACAGTTGTTTTGATTAACTCGTGTTCGAACAAAGAATTAGCCAAGTTTTGGAACATCGCTTTGCGATGGCTGCTTGTACGGCCTAATTTCACACCACTATTACGATGACGCATGGTGATAGTCCTACTTAATTAACGGCTACGATAGGCGAAACGATCGTCCATACGGAGACTAGCCGGTGGCCAGTTCTCTAAACGCATGCCGAGCTGTAAGCCTTTAGAAGCCAGAACATCTTTGATCTCTGTAAGCGATTTTTTACCCAAGTTAGGCGTTTTAAGTAGCTCAACTTCAGTACGCTGTACAAGATCACCAATGTAGTAAATATTTTCTGCTTTCAAACAGTTAGCAGAACGAACAGTAAGCTCTAGATCATCTACTGGACGAAGCAAGATTGGGTCAACTTCTTCACGAGGCTCTTGAGCAACAGGAGCTTGATCTTTCTGAAGATCAACAAAAATTGCAATTTGTTGTTGCAAGATTGTTGCCGCTTTGCGGATTGCTTCTTCTGGATCAACTGTACCATTGGTTTCAAGATCAATGATCAACTTGTCAAGGTCAGTACGTTGTTCTACACGCGCATTTTCTACGATGTAAGACACACGTTTAATTGGGCTATAAGAAGCATCTAACTGCAAACGACCTACAGGGCGAGTTTCGCCTTCTGGGAAACGTGAGTCAGATGTTTCATAACCACGACCTTGAGCAACTTTCAGGCGCATTTTTAAATTGCCTGTAGCACTTAAAGTGCCGATCAAGTGTTCAGGGTTAACCACTTCAACATTATGCGGTAAACGAAGGTCTGCAGCAGTTACATCGCCTGGACCTTGTTTTTCCAATGTCAAATAAGCTTCATTTTGATCGAACAGCTTAATAGACAATCCTTTCAGGTTCAGCAAGAGCTCGACGATGTCCTGCTGCAAGCCTTCCAAAGTACTGTACTCGTGCTCGACACCTTCAATTTCAACTTCTACCACAGCTGCGCCAGGTAAAGAAGAAAGAAGGATGCGACGTAAAGCATTACCAAGAGTATGACCAAAGCCACGCTCTAATGGTTCTAGAATAACTTTTGCCGAGGTCCCGCTTGCCGCTTCGACCTTGATCGCTTGCGGAGTAAGAAACTCATTTGCAGTACGCGTCATTATTGCTACCTCAAGGATTATTTAGAATACAATTCTACAATCAAGCTTTCGTTGATTTCAGCAGGTAAATCAGAACGATCTGGTGCAGCTTTAAACGTACCTTCAAATTTAGAATGGTCAACTTCCATCCATGAAGGGATACCACGTTGAGCAGCCAATTCAATTGCGTTTTTAATACGTAATTGTTGTTTTGCACCTTCGTGAACTGCAATTACATCACCAGCTTTAACTTGAATAGACGCAATGTTAACACGACGACCATTTAAAGTAATGCTACGGTGAGATACAAGCTGACGAGCTTCTGCACGTGTAGAACCAAAACCCATGCGATAAACAACGTTATCAAGACGGCTTTCGAGCAATTTCAACAAGTTCTCACCTGTTGCGCCTTTCACACGAGCAGCTTCTTTATAGTAGTTACTAAATTGACGCTCTAAAACACCGTACATACGACGTACTTTTTGTTTTTCACGTAATTGTAGTGAGTACTCAGATTGCTTACCACCACGAGCCCCGCCATGTTGGCCAGGAGCTTTAGCGTGTTTTTTAGTTTTGACGTCAAATGGTTTAACGCCAGATTTTAGTTGCAGGTCTGTCCCTTCGCGGCGAGAGAGTTTGCATTTTGGACCAATATAACGAGCCATGAATGTTTCTCCTTACACGCGACGTTTTTTAGGTGGACGGCAACCGTTGTGAGGGATTGGAGTCACATCGGTAATGCTGTTAATTTTATAACCCACTGCACCTAATGCACGAACCGCAGACTCACGACCTGGACCAGGACCTTTAACAAGGACGTCCAAGTTTTTCAAACCGTAATCTAAAGCAGCTTTACCAGCAACTTCAGCAGCTACCTGAGCAGCGAACGGAGTTGATTTACGTGATCCACGGAAGCCTTGTCCACCTGAGGTAGCCCAAGCCAGTGCATTACCTTGACGATCGGTAATGGTCACAATGGTGTTATTAAAAGAAGCGTGAATGTGTGCAACACCTTCAGAGACGGTACGAGTGACCTTCTTGCGTGTGCGAGTATCTTTAGCCATCTTTTAGCTTCCAGAAATCTTATTTCTTAATCGGTTTGCGCGGACCTTTACGGGTACGTGCGTTAGTTTTGGTGCGTTGACCACGGACAGGCAAGCTGCGACGATGACGAAGACCGCGGTAGCAGCCTAAATCCATTAAACGTTTAATGTTCATGGAAATTTCGCGACGTAAGTCACCTTCGGTCGGAACCTTAGCAACTTCTGCACGAATCGCATCAAGCTGAGCGTCATCTAATTCACGGATCTTTGTTGTTGGTGCGATACCAGCAGCAGCTAAGATAGTCTTAGCAGTGTGGCGACCAATACCAAAGATATAAGTGAGAGAGATAACAGCGTGCTTGTTATCCGGAATGTTTACACCGGCAATACGAGCCATTCAATTTTCTCCAAAAAGGCAGTTAAGATAATCAACCGCCCCACAAAAATCTTGAGGGGCGGATAATAACCTAATTAGCCTACTGAAATCAACAGGTCTTAATCAAATTAACCTTGACGCTGCTTATGACGAGGTTCTGCGCTGCAAATTACGCGAATAACCCCATTACGACGGATAACTTTGCAGCTACCACAAATTTTCTTTACAGAAGCTTGTACTTTCATGATGAAACCTCTAAGTGCGCTTATCCCTTAGGATGAGCAGTCGTTTTTCTCATTAACGTTTGATTATCGTACTGGTGCGAGGTGAGATGTGCTTGAAGCTGAGCCATAAAGTCCATCACAACCACTACAACGATTAATAATGATGTACCACCTAAGCTAAATGGAATTCCAAATGAGCTTTGTAGAATCATCGGCATTAAGCAGACTACAGTGATGTAAATCGCGCCAATAAAGGTCAAACGACTGAGAATATGATCTAAGTAACGAGCAGTTTGCTCACCTGGGCGAATACCAGGCACATAAGCTCCGCTGCGTTTCAAGTTTTCCGAAACTTCTTTAGGGCTGAAAACTAGCGCAGTGTAGAAGTAACAGAAAAAGATAATTAACGCACCAAAGAGCACCAAATACAACGGTTGTCCAGGCGACAATACCAATGCCAAGTCTTGTAGACTACGCTTGATTAATCCAGCACTAGGATCCGCACTGCCGACCCATTGACCTAAGCTCGCTGGGAACAAAAGCAATGAACTGGCAAAAATTGCTGGAATCACACCTGCCATATTAATTTTTAATGGCAAATGCGTTTGCTGAGCAGTAAATACACGACGACCTTGTTGTTTTTGAGCATAGTTTACTGGAATACGACGCTGCGCCTTCTCAATAAACACAATCGCTGCAAGTACACCTAAAGACAATAAACCAAAAATTGCCAAACCAATCAGGCTTGACTGACCACTGTCAATAGATGTGAAGGATTGCATAATTAAATTAGGCAAGCCTGCAACAATACCTGCGAAAATGATCATGGAAATACCATTACCCACTCCGCGTTCGGTAATTTGTTCACCCAACCACATTAGGAACATTGTGCCTGCAACCAAAGAGGTCACAGCTGGAACGTAAAAAGCCAGACCTGAAGTTAAGGTAATCCCTTGACTAATCAGACCTGCACACATCCCAATCGCTTGCACAAGTGCAAGAAACAATGTGCCTTGGCGCGTATATTGATTAATTTTGCGTTTGCCTTGCTCGCCTTCTTTTTTCAAAGCTTCAAGCGAAGGAACCACGGTAGACATCAACTGTACGATAATCGAAGCAGAAATGTATGGCATGATCCCTAAAGCAAGAATCGACATCCGCTCTAATGCACCACCCGAAAACATGTTAAACAAACCAAGGATTGTACCTTGGTTTGCATTAAACAATTGTTCAAGTGCGGCATTATTAATGCCTGGTACTGGAATATGCGCTCCTAGTCGAAATACCAATAACGCACCAATGAGAAACATCATTCGGCGTATAATTTCACGGTATTTCACGTGAAATGGTTGGCCTTTCATCATGTGAACATGACCTGAAGAACTAGGAGACATAGACACTGGGGATTACTCCTCGACTTTACCGCCAGCCGCTTCAACAGCAGCTTTAGCGCCTTTAGTCACAGCAACACCTTGAATAGTGAATGCGCGAGTAATTTCACCAGAAAGTACGATACGAGCACGAGCCATATCTTTACGTACAACGTTCGCTGCTTTTAAAGTTTCAAGGCTAACGATGTCGCCTTCCACTTTAGCAAGCTCAGATAAACGTACTTCAGCAGTTTTCAAAGCGATTTGGCTAGTGAAACCGAATTTAGGTAAACGACGATATAACGCAGTTTGACCACCTTCGAATCCAGGACGTGTACCACCGCTCTTACGTGAGTTTTGACCTTTGATACCACGACCACCAGTCTTACCAACGCCAGAACCGATACCACGGCCTAAACGACGGGCTTCACGCTTAGCACCTTCTGCAGGTGCAAGTTCATTTAAACGCAGAGTCATGGCTTATTCCTCTACACTAACCATATAGTAGACTTGGTTGATCATACCACGGTTAGAAGGCGTATCTTGCACTTCTACAGTATGACCAATACGACGCAGACCTAAACCTTTAAGGCTAAGCTTGTGATTTTTCAAGCGGTGCGATGCAGATTTAGTCTGGGTAACTTTAATCGTTTTCATGATTGATTACCCTTGAATTTGTTCTACTGAAAGACCACGTTTCGCAGCAACCTTTTCAGGAGTTGTCATGTCACGCAAACCGTTGAAAGTTGCGTTCACTACGTTTGCAGCGTTAGTAGAACCACGGCATTTAGTCAATACGTTACGTACACCTGCAGCTTCTAAAACTGCACGCATAGAACCACCCGCAATTACACCAGTACCTTCAGATGCTGGCTGCATGTAAACACGGCTTGCACCATGACGCGCATGAATCGGGTGTTGTAAAGTACCATCTGCCAATTCGATAGTGATCATGTTACGACGTGCAGCTTCAAGTGCTTTAGAAATAGCAGCTGGAACTTCACGTGCTTTACCACGACCAAAACCTACGCGACCATTACCATCACCCACAACAGTTAATGCTGTGAAAGAGAAGATACGACCACCTTTAACAACTTTGGCTACGCGATCAACGGCAACCAGCTTTTCAACAAGACCTTCGTTTTGTTCAACTTTAGCCATGATTAGAACTCCAAGCCGTTTTCACGAGCAGCATCAGCCAAGGCTTTGATACGACCATGATATTTAAAACCAGAACGGTCAAACGCAACTTTAGTTACGCCAGCTGCTTTAGCACGTTCTGCGATTAAAGCACCTACTTTTTGAGCTGCTTCAACGTTACCAGTTGTACCAGCACGTAAAGTAGCATCTAAAGTTGAAGCTTGCGCTAAAACTTTGCCACCATCTGCTGAAATAACTTGAGCATAGATGTGACGCGGCGTGCGGTTTACACACAAACGAGTCGCACCCAATGCACGGATGTGCAAGCGTGTGCTTTTCGCACGACGCAAACGGGATTGTTTCTTTTCGTTCATAAGAACCTCGCGCCTTATTTCTTCTTAGCTTCTTTACGAAGAACAACTTCATCCGAATAACGAACACCTTTACCTTTATATGGCTCTGGTGGACGGTATCCACGGATATCCGCAGCAACTTGACCTAAAGCTGCTTTGTCAGCAGATTTAAGGATAATTTCAGTTGCAGTTGGAGTTTCTGCAGTTACACCTTCAGGAAGGGTGTAATCGATTGGGTGTGAAAAACCAAGGTTAAGGTTAACAACGTTACCTTTTACCGCAGCTTTATAACCAACACCAATCAATTGTAACTTACGTTCGAAGCCTTCGCTCACACCTTTTACAAGATTGTTAAGCACAGCGCGAGCAGTACCAGCTTGCATCCAAGCGTCTTTCGACTCAGCTTTAGGAGCAATAGCTAAAATACCGTCTTCCTGTTTTAGCTCGACCAGCGCATGCAGGTTGAAAGACAATGTACCTTTGCTGCCTTTCACTTCGACCTGCCGGCCGTTCTGAGTAACTGTAACACCGTTAGGTACAGTTACTGGGGCTTTAGCCACACGAGACATGAGGAATCACCTATTATTAAGAAACAAAAGCAATAACTTCACCACCGATACCTGCAGCACGTGCAGCGCGATCAGTCATGATGCCTTTGCTTGTAGAAACGATTGCAATACCTAAACCTTGCTTAACGCTTGGAAGTGCATCTTTACCGCGATACTGACGTAGACCTGGACGGCTTACGCGTTTCACAGTTTCGATAACTGGTTTGCCTTCATAGTATTTTAAAGTAATCGTTAATGTAGGTTTGCCTTCGTTGTCAGCCACTTCTACATTTGCGATATAACCTTCTTGTTGAAGTACGTTTGCAATAGCAACCTTCAACTTAGAATTAGGCATAGAAACAGTTTGTTTCTTTGCCATTTGAGCGTTACGAACACGCGTTAGCATGTCGGCAACGGTATCTTGCATACTCATTTATAGTGCTCCTTACCAGCTTGCCTTAACAACGCCCGGTACATCACCTTGCATTACTGTGTCACGTAATTTGTTACGGCTTAAACCGAACTTACGGAAGTAACCATGAGGACGACCAGTTAAACCACAACGGTTACGAAGACGTACTGGAGACGCATTACGTGGTAATGCTTGTAATTTCATCATCGCTTCGAAACGCTCTTCGTCGCTTGCATTTACGTTTGCAATCGTTGCTTTTAATTCAGCACGTTTTGCAGCGTATTTAGCAACAGTAGCTTCGCGTTTCAATTCGCGATTAATCATACCTTTCTTAGCCATATCGACCTCTTATTTGAACGGGAAGCCGAATGCACGCATAAGCGCACGGCCTTCTTCATCGGTGCGAGCAGTCGTAGTAATGGTGATGTCCATACCACGAATTTGATCAATCTTATCGAAATCGATTTCAGGGAACATGATTTGTTCCTTGAGACCCATAGAGTAGTTACCACGACCATCAAATGATTTCGAAGAGAAACCACGGAAGTCACGGATACGAGGGATCGCGATAGAGATCAAACGGTCTAAGAATTCGTACATACGTTCGCCGCGTAAAGTAACTTTACAACCAATCGGCCAACCATCACGGATTTTAAAACCAGCGATTGATTTACGAGCTAATGTTAAAACTGGTTTTTGACCAGCAATAGCTTGCATATCAGAAAGAGCGCCATCTAACAATTTCTTGTCAGCAGCTGCAGCACCAACACCCATGTTGATGGTAATTTTAGTGATGCGAGGGATCTCCATCACATTCTTAACGCCCAATTGTTCTTGTAATTGAGCCTTAAGTTCGTCGTTGTAACGTGTTTTAAGTCTGGCCATTGCCTATTTCAACCTATTACTTCGCCACCGCCACTGATTCACCATTCGATTTATAAACGCGAGTTTTCACGCCATCAATCGTTTGGTAACCAACACGGTCAGCCTTTTGGGTTGTAGCATTAAAAATTGCCACGTTTGAGATATGAAGCGAAGCTTCCTGCGTTACGATACCGCCTTCAGCGCCCGTAGCACGGTTTGGCTTCTGGTGCTTCTTAACCAAGTTAAGACCTTCGACCTTAACACGGTCATTAGAAACTGACAGAACAGTACCCTGTTTGCCTTTTTCTTTACCTGCGATCACAATTACTTGATCGCCTTTTTTAATCTTAGCCATGATTGCCTCTTATAGAACTTCAGGAGCCAATGAAATGATTTTCATGAACTGTTCAGTACGAAGTTCACGAGTCACTGGTCCGAAAATACGAGTTGCAATCGGTGCTTTGTTGTTATTCAAAATAACAGCAGCGTTATCATCAAAACGGATCACAGAACCGTCTGGACGACGAATACCGAACTTTGTACGTACAACAACAGCATTCATCACGTCACCTTTTTTAACACGTGCGCGTGGAATAGCTTCTTTTACAGTAACTTTAATAATGTCGCCAACAGAAGCATAACGACGATGTGAACCACCTAGTACTTTAATACATTGTACGCGGCGAGCACCACTGTTGTCAGCTACGTCAAGCATCGTTTCGGTTTGAATCATTGCCCTACTCCAAAACCGAGCATCACCGGTCACAATTTCGAAAGGCTCAAAGAGTACTCGAAATTGACCGATGATGCAACAAGAACGTTAATTACTCAGCAGCAGCTTCAACAACTTCAACTAAAGTCCATGACTTAGTTTTAGACATTGGGCGGCTTTCTTTGATGGTTACAACATCACCAATCTTGGCGGTATTGTTCTCATCATGAGCGTGTAATTTGGTTGAACGGCGAATCAATTTGCCATACAACGGGTGTTGAACTTGGCGTTCAATAAGGACAACAATAGATTTTTCCATTTTGTCGCTTACAACTTTGCCAGTTAACGTGCGGACTGTATTTTGACTCATTGCCCGTTCCCCTGTTTTTCGGTAAGGAGGGTCTTGATGCGTGCAATAGTTTTACGAGTAAGCGCAACTTCATGCGATTTACCCAATTGACCAGTTGCTTTCGCCATACGAAGACGGAATTGGTTAAGCTGTTGCTCATCAAGCAAAGCTGTCAACTCTTCTACCGACTTTTCACGTAGATCTTTAGTTTTCATTACATTACCGTCCGAGTCACGATAGTGGTTTTAAACGGAAGTTTAGCAGCAGCAAGCGTAAATGCTTCACGCGCCAATTCTTCGTTCACACCATCAATTTCGTACAAGACTTTACCTGGTTTGATTTGACAAACCCAATATTCCACAGAACCTTTACCTTTACCCATACGCACTTCAAGAGGCTTAGAAGTAATTGGTTTGTCTGGGAATACACGGATAAAGATCTTACCACCACGCTTAATACGACGGCTGATTGTACGACGTGCCGCTTCAATTTGACGCGCAGTCATTTGACCACGTTCAACTGATTTAAGAGCGATAGTACCGAAAGATACTGAGCTACCACGGTGCGCTAAGCCAGTGTTACGGCCTTTTTGCACCTTACGGAATTTAGTACGTTTAGGTTGCAACATGGATTATTCTCCTTTTTCAGCAGAACGATCATTGCGACGACCACGACGCTCTTGACCTTCACCACGACCGCGACCGCGTTTAGCTGGACGTTCTTCAGCAGGTGCTGGGTTCATGACTTGTTTCATGCCACCCAAGATTTCACCACGGAATACCCAAACTTTAACACCAATCGTACCGTAAGTAGTTTCAGCACGCATAGTTGCATAGTCGATGTCCGCACGAAGTGTATGCAAAGGTACACGACCTTCACGATACCATTCAGTACGTGCAATCTCTGCACCACCTAAACGACCAGAAACTTCAACTTTGATACCTTTAGCACCAGCACGCATAGAGTTCTGTACCGCACGCTTCATAGCACGACGGAACATTACACGCTTTTCTAATTGAGAAGCGATTGCTTCAGCAACTAAACGTGCATCTAAGTCTGGACGGTCAATTTCGTTGATGCTTACTTGCGCAGGAACACCCATAATAGATGTTAATTCGCGTTGTAATTTCTCAATGTCTTCGCCTTTTTTACCGATTACGATACCAGGACGCGCAGTGCTAATTGTTACTTTAGCAGCACCCGTTGGACGTTCGATAAGAATATTGCTTACCATTGCGTTCTTAAGTTTTTTAGTTAAAAACTCACGAACTTGAAGGTCTTTAAGCAAGTATTCAGCGTATTGTTTCGGATTCGCATACCAGTTAGCGTTATGACGTTTCACAACACCTAGGCGGATACCGATTGGATGAACCTTCTGACCCATATCAAACCCCTACCTTAACGGTGATGTGACAAGTACGCTTAGTAATACGATCTGCACGGCCTTTAGCACGTGGCATAATACGTTTAAGGCTCATGCCTTCGTCAACGTAAATCGTAGATACTTTAAGGTCGTCTACATCTAAACTGTTATTGTGTTCAGCATTTGCAATTGCAGATTCCAATGCTTTCTTAACTAAAACAGCAGCTTTTTTGTTGCTGAAGTTTAAAATGTTAAGTGCATGCGCAACAGATTTGCCGCGGATAAGATCTGCAACCAAACGTGCTTTTTGTGCCGAGATAGCGGCACCGCGTAATTTAGCAGTTACTTCCATCATAGCACCTATTAACGTTTAGACTTCTTGTCAACACCGTGACCACGATAGGTACGAGTTGGCGCGAATTCACCGAGTTTATGACCAACCATATGTTCAGAGATAATCACTGGAACATGGTTACGACCATTGTGAACAGAAATTGTTAAACCAACAAAATCTGGGAGGATCATCGAACGACGCGACCAAGTTTTGATCGGCTTACGGTTATTAGCCGCGATTGCCGCTTCAACCTTAGCGAACAAGTGCGCATCGACGAATGGGCCTTTTTTCAGAGAACGAGGCATTGTCAGATTCCTTTACTTGTTACTTAACGCGACGGTCGCGAATAATCATCTTAGTCGTACGCTTGTTGGTACGTGTCTTGTACCCTTTAGCTTTTTGACCCCATGGGCTTACAGGTTGGATACCTTTAGTACGCCCTTCACCACCACCGTGCGGGTGATCAACCGGGTTCATTGCCATACCACGAACGGTAGGACGAACACCACGCCAGCGCGAAGCACCTGCTTTACCAAGTGAACGAAGGTTGCTTTCTGAGTTAGATACTTCACCTAACACAGCGCGACACTCAACGTGCACTTTACGCATTTCGCCTGAACGTAGACGAACGATAGCGTATGAACCGTCACGACCCAACAATTGAACCGAAGTACCAGCAGAACGCGCTAATTGAGCACCTTTACCGATTTTAAGTTCGATGTTGTGAAGAGTAGCACCGATTGGCATATTACGAAGTGGTAAGCAGTTACCTGGACGAATTGGAGCATCGTTACCAGATTGAACTTGATCACCAGCACGTAAACCTTTAGGCGCAATAATATAACGACGTTCACCGTCAGCATACTTCAACAATGCGATGTGTGCAGTACGGTTTGGATCGTATTCAATACGCTCTACAACAGCAGGAATGCCATCTTTGTTACGTTTGAAGTCTACGATACGGTAGTGTTGCTTATGACCACCACCAACGTGACGTGTAGTAATGTGACCGTTGTTGTTACGACCACCAGTACGTTTTTTAGCTTCTACCAACGGCGCATAAGGAGCACCTTTGTGAAGATGGTCGTGAACGACTTTCTCTACAAAGCGACGTCCTGGAGACGTTGGCTTACATTTTTGAATCGGCATAAATTTCGTCCTTATTCCGCTGCGCTTTCAGCGGTATCGCCCAAGTCAGCCATTTCAACATCTTGGCCAGCTTTCAGGGTGACGTATGCTTTTTTAACATCAGAACGGCGTCCTAATGTACGACCAAAGCGCTTAGTCTTACCTTTAGTGATAGTCGTGTTAACTTTAACAACTTCCACACCAAATAATTGCTCAACTGCTTTTTTGATTTCAAGTTTGTTTGCATTTAATGCAACTTTGAATACTTGAACACCAGCAGTTTCGCCTAAAACTTGTGCTTTTTCTGAAAATACAGGTCCTTGTAGGACTTGATATAAACGTTCGTTGTTCATCCGAGTTCTACCTCAATTTTCTTAGCAGCAGCAACAGACATTACAACTTTGTCGAACGCGATCAAGCTAACAGGATCGATTGCAGTAGCATCAACCACATCAACGTGTGGAAGGTTACGCGCTGCAAGATATAGATTCTCATCTACAGCTTCAGTTACGATCAATGCGCGAGTTGCATTCAAGTCGTTAAGTTTTGCAAGCAACTCTTTAGTTTTAGGAGCTTCAACAGCAAACTCTTCAACCAATACAAGACGATCTTGGCGAACAAGTTCAGCTAAGATACATTGCATTGCACCGCGGTACATTTTGCGGTTAACTTTTTGAGACCAATCTTGTGGACGAGCAGCAAAAGTTTTACCACCACCAACCCAGATTGGGCTACGAATAGAACCAGCACGAGCGCGGCCAGTACCTTTTTGACGGAATGGTTTTTTACCACCGCCAGCAACGTCTGCACGTGATTTCTGAGCTTTAGAGCCTTGACGACCACCAGCTAAGTAAGCTGTAACAACTTGGTGTACAAGTGCTTCATTGAATTCACGACCGAACGCAACTTCAGATAACTCAACAGCAGAGCCGGAAACAGTATTTAAATTCACGTTATTTCCCCTCAAGCCTTGATCGTAGGACGTACAGTTACGTCACCACCAGTCGCACCAGGAATCGCACCTTTAACAACAAGAACTGAACGCTCTGTGTCGATAGATACAATTTCAAGACCCTGTACAGTTACGCGTTCAGCACCTAAATGGCCAGCCATTTTTTTGCCTTTGAATACGCGACCAGGAGTCTGGTTTTGACCTGTAGAACCTAGAACACGGTGAGAAACAGAGTTACCGTGAGTAGCGTCTTGAGTACGGAAGTTCCAACGCTTAACACCACCCTGGAAACCCTTACCTTTAGACTGACCAGTTACGTCAACGATCTGACCTACTGTGAACAAATCTACACCGATAGTTCCGCCAACTTCACGACCTTCAAGGTCAGCTTCTGTAGCACGGAATTCTTGAACTAAACGACCAGCAGCAACACCCGCTTTAGCGAAGTGACCTTTCTGAGCGTTAGTTACGCGAGATTCGCGACGTTCACCAGTAGTAACCTGAATTGCTTGATAACCATCTGTTTCAAGCGTTTTGATTTGAGTGATGCGGTTAGGATCAACCTCAATCACTGTAACAGGTACAGAAACACCAGCATCTGTAAAGATACGAGTCATACCGCACTTGCGACCGACTAAACCAATAGCCATGTGCATAAACCTCTAAAAAAGCGGCCTAATTAACTTAGAGTGTTAATTAACCGAAAGCCTTAACCCAATGCAATCTGAACATCAACACCAGCTGCTAGATCTAATTTCATCAACGCATCAACAGTTTTATCTGTAGGTTGAACGATGTCGATCAAACGCTTGTAAGTACGGATTTCATACTGGTCGCGCGCATCTTTGTTTACGTGTGGTGATGTTAAAACGTTGAAGCGTTCGATGCGAGTTGGCATCGGGATTGGACCACAAACTTGTGCGCCAGTACGCTTAGCGGTTTCTACGATTTCTTGAGCAGATTGATCGATCAGACGATGATCAAAAGACTTCAAACGGATACGAATTCTCTGGTTAGACATACCAGTTAACTCCAAGCCAAATATATAAAGAATCACCCTTGACGCATCTCACCCCACTAATTTAAGGCAAGTGTCAAAGGCAGTGAATTATCACTAAGGTCATGATCGATGCCACGACTGTCACGATGTTAACTACTTTCTTCGCAGTTAACCCCCTTGCATAAAGGGTCGCCCATTATAACGATTGTTTAATGCATAAGCAAATCTCTTTTTGGCTTTATTGCTTTATTTTTCACGCTCTGCCGATTTCTCTTTTTAAAATATACGATTAGCACTTTATATATGAGTTAGGCAGCATTCCTATCCATTTATTGAGTGTAAATTTAGACAATCTGCATTTTGACCATTCCAACCACCCCTGACAGCAGAAATCGTCATCGCCCTGACCTAACTTTCTTTTCTGTGTTTGCGCCACAATCCATGACTTTATTCTCGAAGTTTGCTTTGTGCTAAAACATAATCTATTGCACGATTCATTAATTGGTTGCCTGCCTGAAATTGTGCCGCAGACATCTGTTTTAATTCATGCGCGGGTTGTACATACATGCCCGAAAATGCTGGTTTCATTTCGGCATTGTCTAAAAACAGCTGCAAAGCTTGTGGGGTAATTTCTGGATGGAATTGGAATCCTAGTACATTTTTCCCAATTTGATAGAGTTGATTAGCGCAGGCGGCATTACTGGCAAGTCTTACCGCGCCCTTTGGTAATTCAAAAGTTTCACCATGCCACTGCATCACTGTGATTTGATCAGGTATTTGAAAGCAGGTTTCTGGTGTATTTTCGACTTTATAGACTGGATGCCAACCACGCTCTTGTTCTGGATTACGACTGACCGCTGCACCCAACGCATTGGCAATTAACTGCCCACCCAAACACAAGCCAATAGCAGGCTTGCCTGAAGCCAAATAACGTCGAATCCAGCGCTTTTCAATTTTTAGCCAGGGATAGTTCGCCTCATCATTGACACTCATGGCGCCGCCCATCACAATCAATAAATCGACATCTTCGACCCGTGGCAAAGCTTCAATTTCAATATTTTGTTCGGGTGGCAAAGCAAAAAATTCGGTGGCACTGATGTGTGCCTGCATTTGTTTCAGGTAGCTATAGCAACTCCCAAAACCTTCTTCGGCAATATGTTGAAAATAATGCACTCTTAATGGCGCTTGCATCTTAATCATCCTGAGTTATGTCTACACTTGAGCTTCTGCAAAAATAGCGCCAAGTTCAAGGCATGTCTTGTAGTGCAGCTTTTTATAGCCTAAAGCCAGTATTTCTCTTAAGCTAAACTCAAAATTTGCTTATTTTCTGAGTGAACCTGTGAAGAAAAATGCTCAAACTGCTTTAATTCATGCACCAAGACGTGCCCCACAATATATTCAAACGGTACAGCCTCCCCTATTTCGTGCATCGACCATTATCTTTGAAAACACAGATGCACTGTTTAATCGACACTGGACTGATGCTTATGATTATAGCTATGGCACACATGGCACACCGACTACATTCACACTCGCTGATCAGATTGCGCAATTAGAAGGTGGTGAATACTGCTTACTCGCACCAAGCGGACTATCAGCAATTAATTTGGTGAATTCCTGCTTTTTAAGTCAAGGCGATGAAGTTTGGGTGGCTGACAATATTTACGGCCCAAACATGGAGCATTTACGCAATTTAGAGCAGCGTTACGGCATCACCGTTCAAGTCTACAATCCAATTGATGTCGATAGCTTTCAACCTTCTGCCCAAGCCAAACTGATTTGGCTAGAAGCGGCAGGTTCGGTCACACTAGAGTTTCCAAACCTAACTGCATTAGTCAAAAAAGCCAAATCACATCACATGCTCACAGCCTTAGATAATACTTGGGGTGCAGGACTTGCGTTTAATGCTTTCGATTTTGGTGATGAACATTTAAGTGTCGATATAAGCGTCCATGCCCTGACCAAATACCCAAGTGGTGGTGGTGACATTTTAATGGGGTCTGTCGTGACCCGTGATCAACACTTACATCATCAACTGTTTCGTATGCATGCCATTCAAGGTATTTGCGTATCGGGGGATGATGTCGCGCAAGTACAACGCAGTTTGGCTTCGATGCAACTACGTTATGAGCACCAAGCAAAAAGCACAATTGAATTACTCAACTGGCTGAAACTACAACCACAATTTGCTCAGGTGTTGCACCCTGCTGATGCCACATCTGCGGGGCATGCGTATTGGAAAGAAATTTGCCGCGATGGACACAGCGCAGGTTTGGTCAGTGTGATTTTTAAGCCTGAATATGATTTAGCCGCTGTACGCCAATTCTGTGATGCACTATCTTTATTTAAACTCGGCTTTAGCTGGGGCGGCCCCGTAAGTTTAGTGATGCTTTACGATCTCAAGTCCATGCGTACCCTAGAGCACTCTCACTTGGCTGAAGGATTATTGGTGCGTTTTTGTATTGGGCTAGAACATCCTGCAGATTTAATTCAAGATATTCAAAATGCCTTACAACGCTTCAGCGACTAATGCAGCACAGATCATCATTTTAACAATAGCTATATAAATCAGGATAAAAATATGAGTACAGCAATCGTTATTGGTAAAAAAACTGCCGACGTTCAACAAGACGTAGTTTTACATTCACAGTTTGCCAACCGCCACGGTTTAATTGCAGGTGCAACAGGTACAGGTAAAACCGTCACCTTAAAAGTCTTGGCAGAAAGCTTTTCACGAATTGGTGTACCCGTATTTTTAGCCGATGCCAAAGGCGATGTTTCCAGTCTAGCCAAAGCAGGCAGCAGCAGCCCAAAGTTTGATGCACGTATTAAGAGCTTAGGTATCGAAAGCATTCCGTTTGCAGCATCTCCTGTGGTGTTTTGGGATTTATTTGCCGAACAAGGTCATCCGATTCGTACCACCATTTCTGAAATTGGCCCGTTATTATTGGCGCAAATGCTGAACCTGAATGACACCCAAGAGGGCGTGTTGTCTGCGGTATTCCGTATTGCCGATGATCAAGGTTTATTGCTGATTGATTTTAAAGATTTAAAAGCCATGCTGACCTATGTCAGCGAACATGCCAGTGAATTTAAAGCCGAGTATGGCAATCTTTCCCCAGCCAGTTTGGGTGCGATTCAGCGTAATTTATTGGCTTTAGCCGATCAGGGCGGTGACAAATTCTTTGGTGAGCCGAGTTTGGATATTTTGGATTTTATTCAAACTGACAGTCAGGGACGCGGCAATATTAATGTCTTGGCTGCAGACAAACTCATGAACACGCCAAAGCTGTACGCTACCTTTTTATTATGGATGTTATCGGAACTGTTTGAACAATTGCCTGAAGTGGGCGATCTGGACAAGCCAAAGTTAGTGTTCTTTTTTGATGAAGCACACTTGTTATTTGACAATGCCAGCAGCGCGCTACAAGAAAAAATTGAACAAGTGGTACGTTTGATTCGCTCTAAAGGGGTGGGGATTTATTTTGTGACCCAAAACCCACTGGACTTGCCTGAAAGTGTACTGGGACAGCTCGGCAACCGGGTGCAGCATGCCTTACGTGCTTTTACACCCAAAGACCAAAAAGCGGTAAAAACTGCCGCAGATACATTCCGTGCCAACCCAGACTTTAAAGTTGAACAAGCCATTACCGAACTTGCGGTAGGTGAAGCCTTAATTAGTTGCTTAGATGAACAAGGCACACCGCAAATTGTAGAACGTGCTTGGGTAATGCCGCCCTACTCATCGTTTAGCCCAATTAGCACAGAAGAACGTCAAGCCTGTATCAGCCAGAGTGTTATTGCAGGTGTGTATGAGCAGCAATTAGATCGTGAAAGTACTTATGAAATGCTGCAACAAAAAGTTGAACAACGTCAGCAACTAGCCGCAGCAGCAGAACAAGCTAAAATTGAAGCCAAAGAAGCTGAAGCACGCGCCAAGCAAGAGGCTAAAGAAGCCGAAGCACTCGCCAAACAACAAGCGCGCGAGCAAGAACGTCTAGCCCGCGAACAGCAAAAAGAAGCAGAACGCGCTGCCAAACAGCGTGAAAAACTAACTCAGGATATTGTGGGTACCTTTGCCAAAAGCGCAGCACGCAGCTTAGGCGGTTCTACTGGGCAGAAAATTGTACGAGGTTTGTTAGGGTCATTATTTGGTAAGAAATAGCATGTTATAAACGATGAGGTTTGTATAGATTTCATTCATGGATGCACCATCCAAAACCTAAATGAACACTTACAAACCTCTCGCTGTCACATCTACAAACCCCATAAAAACTTTAAAAATAATGGGATATTTTTATAATCCATATTTTTTTTAAGGTTTCACAAAAAAATGTTTGCAATCCTTATTTATAAGATGTATTTTGAATACATCTTATAAATAACAGCCATGAGAGATCGAACATGACTCCACAGCAAATTGACCTTGTAAAAGCAACTGTTCCTGTACTCCGTGAAAATGGTGTCGCACTGACTGGTTATTTCTATAACCGCATGTTCGGGAATAATCCTGATCTAAAAGAAACCTTTAACATGGGTCACCAACGTAGTGGTGCGCAGGCTCAAGCGCTTGCAGGTGCTGTATTGGCTTATGCTGAAAACATTGAAGATCCTTCTGTGCTTGCGCCTGTGATTGAATTGATTGCCCACAAACACGTGAGCTTAAACATTCAAGCACCTGACTATAATATTGTGGGCGAAAACCTACTTCACTCTATTAGCGAAGTATTAAATATTTCAATGGAAGATCCTCTAATTGATGCATGGGCAGCTGCTTATGGTCAGTTAGCAGAAGTGTTTATTAATGCTGAACGTGCAATCTACGAACAACACGAACAAACTAAAGGCAGCTGGTTAGGCTGGCGTAATTTCAAAATTGCCAAGAAAGTTGTAGAAAGTGACGAAATCACTTCAATCTACTTCGAGCCAGTAGATGGTGGCGATTTACCAAAATACGAAGCAGGTCAATATATTTCAGTACGCGTATTTGTACCTGAACTTGGCTTGAAGCAACCACGTCAATACACGCTATCGACTAGCCCACAACAAGATTACTTACGTATTTCTGTAAAACGTGAGCCAGGCAATGGTGCAGATAAAGTTGCAGGTTGGGTATCGAACGTATTGCACCAATTACCAGAAGGTTCTGAAGTTGAAGTATCTGCACCAACAGGTAACTTCTTCCTCATCGACAGCAACAAACGCAATGTCTTCATTAGTGGCGGCGTTGGCTTAACACCAATGATTGCAATGTTGAATCAATTGGTGACTTTAGATGTGCCACAACCTGTGACATTTATTCACGCATGTCGTAGCAAACAAGTACATGCCATGAAACAGCATCTCCAAGACTTAACTGCAAAATGTCCACGTATTCATACGTTGACTGCGTATGAGTTCCCGAACGAAGGTGATGTACTGGGTCAAGATTACGATGTTGCGGGTCGTTTAGACCTCAGCACTGTAGATGCAGCGCTGTTACCAGCCGATGCTGATTACTACTTATGTGGTCCAATGCCATTCATGGCAGAACAGCGCAAAGCTTTACTTGCGCGTGGCATCAAAGATGAGCAAATCCATAGCGAAGCGTTTGGTACAGGTGGTGTTCGCCACTAATCTAAAGCGTTAAAAGCTAATAGGTAAGGCTAGTCTAGTTATGCTAGACTAGCCTTAATTTATTTGTATTTAAAAAAAACATCTGTGCGATCATGCAATTAAATAAATTCACCGACTATGCGCTGCGTATTTTAATGTATATCTCGCGTCCTCGAGATGTACCCTATACCATTGCAGAAATTGCACAGGATTTGCATGTTTCCCAGAACCATCTGGTAAAAATCGTTCACTTTATGGGTAAGCAAGGATGGCTAATTACCACTCGTGGTAAAGGTGGCGGGATTCGCTTGCATCCTGAAGCATTGCCTTTGCGTTTAGGTCATGTGGTGAGAATCCTGCAAGGTGAAAATCAAATTGTAGAGTGTAATACCCCGCCCTGCGTGCTGCGTGCGCAATGTGGACTAAAAGGCATTCTCAATCAGGCAATGGAACAGTTTTATCAAAGCTTAGATCAATACAGCTTGGGTGAAGTGCTACAGCCTGTACCCAATTTACAGTTCAGTACACAATCTCCAATCCCACTGATTCATCTTTAAAGCAACTTAAACGGTCAAAGCAATATCATCCTAGATGTTGCTTTTTTCGGGCATTCAGAGCGCAAAGGTCGCTTGCCTGTATGACTTGCTTTATAATGCCTGTTTGTAGACCATGAATTGAAGTTAAGTTATGCACCATAGCAGAGGAAAATCGAAAAACAGTAAGGCAGCAGCACAGCCACGGCAGAAAATTAGCTACGAGAAAAAAGTAGACCCTGCCATTACTGAATACTCTGTTCGCGCCTTAAACTGGCTGCGTAAAGCCGAGTTTTTAATGAGTGCGCCTAAACTGAATTTATGTGTAGAAGATACTGGCTACGAAGTGGCTTTTGCAGGACGCTCCAACGCAGGTAAGTCCAGTGCAATTAATGCTTTAACCAATCAAAAACAATTGGCACGTGCTTCTAAAAAACCGGGTCGTACTCAAATGATCAACTTCTTTAGTTTGGGCAACCCTGAACAGCGTTTGGTCGATTTACCCGGTTATGGTTATGCAGCCGTACCTGAAGCCATGAAAATTGTGTGGCAAAAAGAACTCGAAAATTATTTGATTCATCGTAAAAGTTTACAAGGCTTGGTGTTACTGATGGATATTCGCCATCCCTTACAGCACTTTGATGTGATGATGCTGGAATGGGCGTATTCGCGTAAATTGTTCGTGCATGTATTGCTCACCAAATCGGACAAACTCAACCGCGGCCCTGCCAATAAAGTATTGCTTGAAGTCAAACAGCAGTTGAAAAAGATGAAACTAGATTTCTCGATTCAATTGTTTTCATCACTCAATAAGCAAGGTTTGGAAGAACTTGCGAGTGTGATGGGCGGACGTTTGAACTTTACCTTAGAACAAGCGCATCAATTTGATTTAGACAGCATTCCAGAAGCGACTGGCGATGATGTTGATGTTGATGTTGATGTTGATGTTGATGTTGATGTTGATGTTGATGTTGATGTTGATGTTGATGTTGATCAGCCTGAATTTTTAGAAACTGACGATTTAACCGCATCTGATACCGAAACCAAATAGTCCGTTAAATTACTGACTATTGGTCTATAACATAAAGTCCTATTCGCTCAATCTCGAATAGGACTTTTTATTTGTATGTCCACTTTCAGTTTTACGCCGTAATCACAATCTCCCTCTCCACCAAAGTTGCACTTTACAACGCAGCCAGAAATGCCCTACTGTCAAGATCATAACAATTAAACGCTTAAACAATTACATAAGATAAGGAGATCAAACATGCAGGCACACATTTCAGTGATTACCTTAGCGGTAGAAGATTTACAACGTGCACTCGATTTTTACCGCGACGGCTTAGGACTTGTAACTGAAGGCATTATTGGACAGGAATTTGAACAAGGTGCGGTGGTCTTTTTTGAACTGCAAGCAGGCTTAAAACTGGCTTTATGGTCTAAACAAAGTTTACAACAAGATACAGGCTTAACAGGTACAGCCAGCAGTGCTGCACAAATCACTTTAGGACATAATGTACATAGCCCACTCGAGGTCGATCAGGTATTGAAACAAGCAAAAAATGCAGGTGCGAAAATTTTAAAACCTGCACAGAGCACCTTTTACGGCGGTTATGCAGGTTATTTTCAGGACTTAGATGGTCATATTTGGGAAGTGGCCTACAGCCCATGTTGGGATTAATCTGCTTTGGCTCATGTCTTTACATAGCACAATAAAACAGGATGATGCTGAAAACTTGATTCGATTTTAAACCCATTATCAGGAATGCAGTGCAGGGTCATCACGAGTATGCCGATCGACCACCACACTAATCATCATATCGCCCTGCACATTGACCACAGTACGCACAGTATCCAACAAACGGTCGATCGGCAATAAAATCGCAATCGCTTCTGCAGGCAAGCCCACCGATTGTAATACCATAATCATCGTCACCATACCTGCGCTTGGAATACCAGGCGCGCCCAAAGAAGCGATCATGGCTGTGGCACAGACAATTAATTGCTGTCCTAAACTTAAATCCAGCCCCATTAAATTGGCAACAAACAAAGCCGCTGCAGCTTCATACAATGCCGTTCCATCCATATTCAGTTGTGTACCTAACGGGATCACAAAGCCTGCAGTTTGCGGACGCACACCTAAATTTTCCTGCGCACATTTCATCGAAAGTGGCATAGTGGCAGAACTGGAACTGGTGGCAAAAGCCGTAATTAAGGCAGCACGTGTGCCTTTAAAAAAGGTGATCGGATCCATTTTGCCAAATATCCACAACAGCAAAGGCAAGACCACCACACCATGAAAAATCGTGGTGCCCGTGACCACTGCAGCAAACTCTGCCAAACGACTCAGGACTGAAATATCTTCGGTTGCAACCAACTTAGCCAATAAAGCAAAAATCCCCAAAGGTGCCAGTTTCATTACCCAGCCAATCATCAACATCATAATTTCAAAAAATTGCTGACTGAGTTTACGTACCGTTTTAAAGTGCTCCCCGCCTTTGACCAGCGCCACACCCACCAATAAGGCAAATATCACCACTGCCAAAACATTACCCTCGGCAAAAGCTTTAAACGGATTGATTAAGGTGTTTTGAATGAAATTGGTAAAAAACGAAGACGGCGTAAGCGTGTCTGGGCTTTGATGCTGCGCCATAGCATCTTGAAACATCACAATATCTACGCCTTTACCCACTGCAAATAAATGCGCACACGCCAAACCTAAAATTAAAGCCAAAGTCGTGGTGGTGACACAACACGCCAACGTAATTTTCCAGACTCGACTCAATTGCCCTACAGCCTGTAAGTTCGACACACCGACCACAATTGAGCTAAAAATTAGTGGGATCAGCAGCATTTTCAGTAAACCAATAAAAATACTGCTCATTAAACCAATGCCATACAAACTGGCGCTAAAAAATGTGCTGTCTGGAAATAGATTCAGAATAAAACCAAACACCACACCCAAAATTGCGGCAATTAGAATTTGTGTATTGAGGCTCATACGCAATTGAGTTTTTTAATGTGATGTGTGGACTATGCCATGTGGCTGAAATTGAATCGAGTATTATTTTTCTAGCGCACTTTGATTAGGTTCAGATCGTGCTTCAGGATGTAAAAAAGCCGACATGAATGTCGGCTGATGAATGTAGATTTTAAAGGCTATATTTTATTGCGTTTCGATTTCACGTAAACGAATCAAGCCTTCCTGACTGGTGCTACACACCAATTCACCATTTTGCCACATGCGCCCAAAGTTCAAACCACGCGAACTAGTGCTAATGGTGGCTTCCATGTCGTACAGCATCCAGTCATCCACACGGAACGGTTTATGGAAATACATGGCATGGTCAATACTGGCACACTGCAAACTTGGTGATAAATAGCTCAAACCATGCGGACGCAGTGCTGTGGTCATTAACGTGAAGTCTGAATAAAATGCCGCAATTGCCTGATGCAAAGACACTTCATCCACCTCTGGTGAAATGCTGTCATGGGTACGAATGTAGTGTGCATAAGCAGGTGCTTCAGGCTGCGGTAAAAATGGATTGCTCGGATTAATCGGGCGAATCTCCACCAAGCGATCACGCATAAAACTGGCACGCACATTTTCAGGTACAAACTCGACAATATGCTGTTTGAGTTCCGCTTCGTTTTTTAAAGCTTCTGCTGCAGGATAGTTTGGCTCTGAAATTTGATAATTCAGACCGTCTTCCAACGGCGCAAAGGACACCATCGCAGTAAAAATGGTACGCCCATGCTGAATGGCACGTACTTGACGGCTAGAAAAACTTTTACCATCACGCAAACGGTCAACTTCATAAATAATAGGTGCGTTGACATCGCCACCAAACAAGAAATAGGCATGCAATGAGTGCGCAGGACGATCAGTGGTATAAGATGCAGCACGTAAAGCCTGTCCCAAAACCTGTCCACCAAAAACACGTTTACCCACCAAGTTACGACTGATACCTCGGTAGATATTTTCTTCTAACTTTTCTAAACAAAGAAGTTCAACCAGCTCTTGTGTGAGTGCGTTCATAACTAACCTATGTATGGCGGAAATTGGGGATGCGGGATCGAAGTCGATGAAAAAATAAATCGTCAAAATAAACTGACTATTTTAAGCCTGCTATTTTGCCATAGATTCTGCATCTTTTACCCATCAAAGACTGACCGCTGTGTCACAACTTAGCCGATCAATTTTGCTAAAAATACGATTTTTAACGATAAAATCTAACAATATTCATGCAAATTATCTAAAAATGCAGCGCGATTATTAGATACAATGACGCAAAATAAATTCCCTACTGGCTAGGGACTTAGGTGATGAAGTAGGAGTGAGTATGTCCAAGCGTGGTTTTGGTCAAATGTATCGTCAGCTTTCTGGTAAGCTGCTTGACCTTGTGGTGACACCGCATGTTTTGGGTGAAGTCCCTGTCAAGGATGCGCAAAGTGTAGACTCAAATGCCACTCGCACCAAGATAACTTGCTACGTATTGCAAAATCACTCACGCAGCAATGCCTTGGTGGTCGATGGCGAAACACGTCGCTTAAAACTCACGCCTGCGCTTGATCCATTGGTGATGGGTTCACATAAAGAAAAAGCCTCGATTCTGTTTTTACAGCATCACGATGAGAACAACCTACTCAATCCACCACCTTATGCTTTTCCGCCACGCTTGTTACGTTTAATTGAACAATTAGAACAACACCCAGAACTTGATATTGAATTGGTACCTGTGACCGTGTTGTGGGGACGTTCTCCAGACAAAGAGGATTCGTGGTTTAAACTACTGTTTACCGATACGTGGGCAACGCCTGGCACAGTCAAGCAGTTAATGAATATTGGGGTGCATGGTCGTCAGTCTTATTTGGAATTTCACGAACCGCAATCATTACGTGGTTTAATTGAACATGCCAAAACTGAGCATCCAAACCTGTCGCCTGCGACCTTTATTGTCAACACGCTAAATAATTACTTAGATGGACAGCGTGAAGTCGTCCTTGGCCCAGACTTGTCTGACCGCCGCAATGTCATGCTCAGTCTAATCAAATCTCCCGATGTGCAAGATGCCATTCGTCGTGAAAGTTTGCGCAGTAAAATTAGCGTGATTGAAGCAGAGCGTCGTGCGATTGGCTATTTAAATGAAATTGTGTCGGACTATTCTCATGCAGCGGTACGCTTTGCCGATATGGCACTGACCCGCTTATGGACACAATTATACGATGGCGTGGAAGTACATAATTTCAGTACCGTGCGCGAACTGGCCAAAGACTATGAAATTATCTACACCCCATGTCACCGCAGTCATATCGACTATTTATTGCTGTCTTATGTGATTTACAAACGCGGCATGATGGTGCCGTACATTGCTGCGGGCGACAACCTCAACATGCCATTTGTAGGGCAATTACTCCGTGGTGGTGGTGCGTTTTTTATCCGTCGTACTTTCCGTGGCAATGGCTTATACACCACCGTCTTTAAAGAGTATTTATTCAGTATTTTGTCGCGTAACACACCGCTTGAATACTTTATTGAAGGTGGACGTTCACGTACAGGCCGCTTGTTGCCACCAAAAACAGGCATGCTCGCCATGACCATTCACAGTCATTTGCGTGGTCGTGCTAAACCGATTGCTTTTGTGCCAACTTATATTGGTTATGAACGCCTGATGGAAGGTTCAACCTATGTCGGTGAAATGCAAGGCAAGCCAAAAGAATCTGAATCGCTAATGGGCATTTTAAAAACCATGCGCAAGATTGAACGGATTTTTGGCAAGGTGCATGTCAATTTTGGCGAACCTGTGTTTTTAGATGATGTTCTAAAACAACACGATGCCGAACACATCAGCATTGAAAAAAATGATGATCCTATTCCACCACAAGTGTCAGATGCAGTGAATACTTCAGCACATGCGATTTTGGAAAACATTAACCGTGCTGCGGTAATTAACCCGGTATCTTTGTTATCGCTGATTTTACTGGCAACACCAAAACATACCTTGGATGAAGAAATTTGTGTGAAGCAGTTAGACACTTACCGTAATCTGCTCACTGCCCTGCCTTATGATGAGCGCACTCAAGTCACACCATTAGCAGGTAAAGAAATTATTGCCTACGGCTTAAAACTCAAACTGATTAAACGAGTGCAGCACGTTTTGGGCGATATTATCGCGATTGAAGACCATCAGGCGGTGTTACTCACCTACTTCCGCAACAATATTTTGCATGCCTTTGTCTTACCATCTTTAATTGCCGCGTTGGTGAAACATAATGGTTCGATTCGTCGTGGTGATTTAATCAACGTCATTCGTACTTTATATCCGTTCCTGAAAGCTGAGTTGTTCTTGAAATGGCAAGATCAGGAACTCAAAGAACGGATTTGTGCCTACGTGGAAGCCTTGATTCAGGCCAAATTGATTTCTGAAGATGCAGAAGGCAATTTAATTTCACCTGCACCAAATAGTGAAGATCACAACCAATTGGTAGTATTGGCTGCGCCTGTAATGCAGAGTTTAGAGCGTTATTACATGACGCTGGCGCTGATTACACAACGCGGCTCAGGCAATATTTCGGCACGTCAGGTCGAAGAACTCAGCCATTTGGTCGGTCAGCGTTTGTCGGTGCTGTATGAATTCAACTCACCTGAATTCTTTGACAAAGCCTTGTTCCAAAGCTTTATTAAAGTCTTAACTCAGCAAGGTTATATCAGCACCAACAGTGACAATGCGATTGTGTTTGATGATAACTTTAAAAACGTCGCACAATACGCCAATTTGGTGTTGGATGATGTGACTTTACAGATGCTGCAACACATCACCACCTTTAGCGATGAAGAATTGCGTGAGGCGTTAGAGGCTCTTGCTGCACAACAGGCGAAGAAACGCTTAAAACGTAAGAAGAAGTAATTTTCACACAAAAAAACATAGCGATCTGTATAGCAATAGGTCGCTATGCTTTAAATTGAATATAGAATAAAGTTTATAGCATTGATAAAATCATACACCTAAGCGCATTAATTTCTCTTGAATTGCATCACTCACAAATGCATTCAAAGAACTCTCCTCCGAAGCTAAAACAGCTTTGCGATGTAATTCAGGACTGATACGAACATTAAATGTTCCCTTGAATGGCTGATCAGGTTTCTTCCCTAATTCTGCACAAGAATCTAAATATCCATCTACCGATTCCTGAAAAGCTTGCTCAAGTGTTTTTAAGGTTTCAGCCTCATAAGTAATAAGATCTCGAATGAACGCCAATTTTCCAAACAACTCACCTGTTTCAAGGTCTGGTTCAATCGTCCCGAGATAACCTTTGTATTTAAAATAACTCATAAAAAACCCTCCTGCTTGAGTGCTTGCTTTACAGCTTTCAATGCCCCACCTTTGATTTCATTTTCAGGGTGAGGTCGATGCAGTAAAACCATGTGCTCGGTTTTGAGGTTTTGACATCCTCCCCCCCTTAAAAGAGGGTGATTCCTACAGCTAGACGCTTATGCCCAAGCGCAAGAATGTTTAAAGCTGAGTTTATATCTCGATCATGAGCTGTACCACAGCTCATGCACTCCCATTCTCTTATTCCAAGATCTGTCCTACCTTTGGGACTACTTGAGGTGATCTCACCGCAGCACGAACAGATTTGGGTGGTATAGGCTTCTTGGACTTCTTCAAACAATACGCCTGCGTTCTCGCATTTATACTTGAGCATTGTTTTTAGTGCCGAAAATCCTGTATCCAAAACAGATTTTGCCATTTTGGTTTTTACTAATTTTTTAGCACTCAAGTCACCTACAATAATCAATGCATTTTCATTCACAAGCTTGGTGCTTGCTTTATGCAAATGATCTTTTCGACTATTTGCAATCTTGGCGTGTAATGCACGAACACGCTTCTTATTCCTGGCTCTCTGAGCAATACCTAATGTCTGCTCATATTTTCGATAGAATTTTGGATTTGAAATTACAGTGCCATCAGAACAGGTGGCAATATCTTTTAAGCCTAGATCAATACCAATCG
>NZ_JBWKMK010000010.1:0-4124 GCF_056431365.1 Acinetobacter seohaensis | reverse complement strand
TTTGTTTTTACAAGATTCATGCCAATACTTCTTAGAGTTTATATACCGTGTCATTTGATTTAATTTTTATATAACAACTCTGTCCATTTTTAAATAAGCAAGGATACACAGCTACCCCTATTTAACTACGTTAAACAGTGATAGTCTGTGACCTTGATCAGGGGCTTCACCCCCGATACCCCCGAAAAGCTTTAAAAAGAAAAATCAAAGATTTTCCAATTTAAAGCTTACAAAAGCCAAAGCAGGGTAGATTGAAATGTTAGGACAGGAACAACAAGAGAATAAGCAAGGTAAAGCAGTTCGAGAACGAACTTTTAAAGTCAGACTTTCAGAATCAGAATATCAATTGCTTGATTCCAACAATCCTTATGGTTCGATTGCAAAGTTACTTAGACAAGCAGCAGTCGAGAAAGCAACTAGAATCCATAATTCCAAAGCAGAAGATGACCAAAAAATTAAAGCAACAAAGGTTGTTGAATCTTCGTATAGCAAGACAGAGCGAGCATTAATTTTAGAGCTTGGTCGGATTGGCAACAATGTGAATCAGATTGCTAAAGCAGTGAATACCGATATTGCAGGTGTAGGTACTTTTGACAAAGTGAAGTTACTTCATTTGTTGATTTCCATAGATCAGCAGCTTCGGGAGTTACGTCCAGATGATCGTTGATTTTTTTCGACATGGTTCAGGTTTGTCAAAAGGTTGTCTTGATTATTTATTGGGTGAAGATCGAGAGCGAGAACATGCACAGGTTTTAAGTGGTGATGTAGAGCTAACAGCGCAATTGATTGATAGCAGTCCTTTTGCCAAAAAATATACTTCAGGCTGTTTGTCTTTTTATGAACATGATTTATCTGACCAGGATAAACAGCAGATCATGCAAAATTTTGAGGAATGTTTATTCCCGGGACTAGATAAAGACCAATATCAAATTTTATGGGTACAGCACCAAGACAAAGTTAATCAGGACACAGGTGAGACAAGGCTTGAGCTTAATTTTGTGATTCCTAATGTTGAGCTTTCAACAGGAAAACGATTACAGCCATTCTATGCGCCAGTCGATTTAGATCGAGTTGATCTATTTAAGCAGATCACCAATACCGAGCATTCACTGTATGACCCCGATGATCCTGAGCATCGACAGCTATTTTTAAATAAAAAGAACCTACCCAAAGATATTAAGGATTTTAAAGCGCAGTTACATCAACGTGTTTATCGAGCGGTTGCCAATGGTGAAGTTGCCGATCGGCAAGAATTGGTGCAATGGCTTGAATTGAATCAAATCAATGTCACCCGACAAGTAAAAAATTCCATATCCATTGAAAACCCATATGAGGGCGCAAAACGTCCCATCCGTTTAGAGGGCGAGATTTATGAGCAAGGCTTTAGAGCTACTGGCGAATATCGACAAGAAGTACAACAACGAATTGAAGAATACAGAGGAACAGCTTCTGAGCGGTATCGAGCAAACGTCACAGAGTATCAGAGACAGCTTGAACACAAGAGCCAATATCACAGCGACCGCTATCCAACAGTCGGACGAGAAAATAGCCCAGAGCATTCAAAACAACGCCCAGACGGTCGAGAAGCAGTTGAGCCAGTATCAAGCCTTGCTGCAATCGAAATTGAGCCATTTAACGCAATTAAACGAGCAGATACAGAGCCAAGAACAGCAAGCTCAGAATCAAGCCGTACAGAAAAAACTTACCATTTTGAATATGGGACTGATTTCAGCAGCAGTTATTTTGCTTATAGCGATTTTCTCGCTTGGTCTCGTCACCAAAAACAAGTACAGCGAGATGCAGACGCTAAATACCGTAATCAACGAGAAACAAATGAGGGTCGACCATTTGAACAGATCGGGGGGCAGTTTGATGATCAGTACCTGCAAGCGACCAGACAGCAAAGCCCAGCGCCTATGTATTCAGATCAACAAGAAAGCAGGCGAATGGCAGAATGGCTACATGATTCCAATGGGGTATTAAACGATGACCGAATTAGAAACACAATTATTGAGAATCATCGAAGAACAACAGCAACAATTACTGCAACAACAAGTGCAATTGCAGAAGCAACAGCAAGCTTTAGACACAATGCAAACCAAGATTATCCAAGCCTTGTCAGCTCAATCAAAAGCAATCGAGAGCGATCAGCAGAGCTTACAGCAAGCACAGAAATCATTATCGACAATACAGAAGCAATTTCACGAGCTAGAACGCAGTACAGCGAGCTATACCGAGCAGATCAATGGCAAAGTTCGAGAGATGAGCCAGATTACAGCCAACAACGAAGAAGCATTGGAGAGAATCTCAACCGTACAGCGTTCAGTCTCGTCAGAAGTAGCCAAAGCTCAGCAGAATTTGATCGAAACGTCAGAGATATTGAAAAAAATATCCTCCAGATGAATGAGCGAAAAGTAGAGATGGAAAAACCTCGGCCTAAGCAAGATCGAGGGATAGATTTTGGTATGTAGTTGCTACATAATAATCTTATTAGTTTTAAATATTTTTATGGAAAATCAATTGAATAAGAACTTTACATTAATACCATTAGTTATAGCACTACTTATTTCTGGTTGTGGTGGTGGTTCTGGAGATAATTCAGGAAATAATTCAGGAAATAATTCAGGAAATAATTCAGGAGATAATTCAGGAGATAATTCAGGAAATAATCCAGATGGAAGCTTGAGTAATCCTAAAATTCTTGTTGATGGTGTTACACATAACTTAACAACCAATCCTTTTTACAATAATTTCTTATTTAGCGGTAGTAGTAATACAACCCTATTTTTAAAAGCTAATTACGAATTACCGTTTGTTCTTCAACAAAGAGTAAGATGTGCTGCAAATTATTCAACTAGCCCTGTTTTTACTCTAAGAGATAGAGAAGCTAATGAGCTTGTTTGCACAGATAGTCTAATTTTAAATTATTCAGATTCAAAACAAGATATTATTTCTTTGCCTTTGTCTAATAGAAGTAATGGTAAGCTTTTAGTTGCGGTTGTATCAGGAAATTCAGCGATAACAAACCCACATGGAAAAGTTGGAACACCAACAAATCCTACAACACTACAAACATCTAATAATTTAAACCATGATTCATTTTCAAATTATTTTAAGTATTCAGCAGCAGAAGCTACAAAAATTCATCTTTCAGTCTTATTAAATTCACCCCTCACAATAATACAAGAAGGTCGATGTGCTGCTTCAGGTGGTAGTGGAGCTTATAGGTATAGTACGGGAATACGTGTTTATGATGATCAATATAATCTACTTAAACAGGTATGTGGTACAGATTTAGAATATGAATTACCTAGTAGCGGGAATTATATTATTAATTTTAATTTCGAAGGGGCTGGTAATGAATCTGGGCAAGGGCTTGGAACAGGTACAGCATACTTTGAAAGTCTTATTTAAATATTTTTTTAATTAAGTAAAAAGCCCAATAACTCTTGCAAGTTATTGGGCTTTTACATTAAATTCAGTGGGTACAGTTATTTGATGCTTCCAACATCAATTAACGAAAGATCGGTAGAGCTGGAAACTCGTACTGATATTCACCTTAAAGGCTAGTACCACTATCTATTTTAAAGAATTAGAACAGTTTGACAAGCCTAAATTTGAAGTCCTTCGTTAATTCAGTAGTTTAAATCATCAAATAAGCACCTAACGGTCGAGCTTTATCTACTTCTGTGCGCCCTTTTAAGGAAGATATGCGGTGCATGTGGAGGGAATAAGTGTCACTGGTGCATCGTAGCGATAGTCGCAAGGCTAAACCGCTTACAGGGGATCTCACATAGGCGGAGCGTTGGAAGTAGTTGTATAGGTTGGTTAAGTTGCATGTTGGAGCAATCCTCGCAGAGATACCACCATACTTCGACAGGGAGCGCGTGGGAGAAGGTGCAAAACCTTTAGTCCTTGTCTGCATGGTCAGCAAAACCATGTGCGGATACGACCGATGCGTGGCTCCGTCAGCCCAATTACAGGTTAATCGGCAATACTTAAGAGGATATTTGATTTTTTTAAATCAAAGCCTCTTAGGGAAAGTATTGCCGAAACTCTCTCAACGTTCACCATCAGCCCGAGCAAAGCGAGGGATGTGGGGACGGTGAGAAAGAGTTGAGCGT
>NZ_JBWKMK010000009.1:0-1371 GCF_056431365.1 Acinetobacter seohaensis | reverse complement strand
CACCCATCCGCATGATGGTGACCGGTGTTTCATCTGCATGCAGCACCCGCTGTTGCAGCACCACCTCTTTTAAGGCATTGGCCAGAGGTTCCAGTTCTACACCGCAGCGACCTATCCAGTCAGATAAGGTTGATCTAGAAAGTACGATTCCCGCCCGCTGATAGATCAGACGTTGACGGTACAGCGGCAAATGATCGGCATATTTCGATACCAAAACATGGCTGAGCAGTTCAGGTGAAGCAATGCCTTTATCAATCACATAGGCGGGCATCGCTTGCTGAGTCAGGGTGTCACACTGATCACAGACCCATTTGCCACGCACATGCTGTTCCTTATAGAACTGTGCCGGTCTGAAATGCAGTTTTTCACTGACATCTTCGCCGATACGACGGAGTTGGCAGCCACAAGCACATTGGGTTGATGCAGGTTCATGCTCAATACGGATGGTGTGTAGATGATCTGGCAGTGGTCGACGTTTAGGTTTGTTGACTGTTGCTTTGTGTGTCACTGCATCGGTTTTATCTGCATTTAATCGTTCTAATTCCAGATCAACGGCTGCGATATCTTCTTCAACCGCTTCATCCCACAGGTGGATTTGTTTTGCAGTGAGATGTTCGTTTTTACTGCCGAATTTGTGCTGTTTAAACAGCGCCAGTTCATGCTCGTATTTTTGATTGAGAATGGAAAGATGTTGAACTTTGGCATCCAATTGTTGGTTTGATTTTTCTAATTCTTGATTTGATTGTGCCAGAGACTGATGCTGTATCGCCAACTGCCGGGTAAATTCCAGCAGTTGTTCATGGGTCAGTTGGCTTAAGTCAGGCAGCGTATTCATGACCGCAGTATGCCTGAGGTCATGACGCAGAGGAAATAGAACGTTTGGAGAATAGCAGAATAGCCGAGCTTGGTTTAGAGCATTGTTACCACTTGCTGTCGTCCAATGCGCTGCCAGGGCAAACCTTGGATCAGTGCCTGTAACTGTTCCGGGCTGAGGGCCACGGTTTCACCTTGGTGAACTTGAGCCCAGTGAAATTTGCCCTGTTCCAGCCGCCGGGCACACAGCCAGATGCCCAGTCCATCATGTACCAACACTTTCATGNGATGTAGCCAAAGGCTCTCACCACCTGAGCCATGACAGTATCCATTCCTGCTCGCATATCCATGGGCTGGGTAGAGAGCCAAATTTCATTGATACGGATCATGTTGCCAGTGCCTTGAGTAATTCTGCTAAAGCAGATATTTTCGATACTTGCCATTTCAAGCCAATTTCTGCTTTTGAGTGGGGTAAAGTAATTTGAACTTTTAACATGTCAGTAGGAGTAGGATCTAATGGTGCAGAGCAAGATAAGGCAATAAATGCAGGTTTATTCG
>NZ_JBWKMK010000008.1:0-32934 GCF_056431365.1 Acinetobacter seohaensis | reverse complement strand
GAGCTAAAAAATGATCTTGCTTTACTAACTACTATTCCAGCAGTAGGAAGGAAAACTGGATTGCTCATGCTAGGGTTATTACGCTCTCATCACTTTGAAAAAGCAAGTCAGGTCGCAGCTTATGTTGGTCTAGTTCCTATACATTTCCAATCTGGCAGTTCGGTCAATAAACGAAGTCGTTTATCAAAAGCAGGTGATAGTAAAATACGCTCTAGCCTATTTATGCCATCTATAGTTGCACTTCAATATAATCCCCATATTAAGGCACTGTATCAGCGACTACGTGAAAAAGGAAAGCCTAAAATGCTGATTGTTAGTGCTGCAATGCGTAAGTTAGTACACCTATGCTATGGTGTATTAAAACATCAAACTGCTTATCAAATATAAGGTAAATAATTACTAAATTAGGTTGACAGCCAAGACGGTATCTTCCGGACTACTGGAGCATGAGCCACAGCACGAACAAATTTGGGTGGTATAGGCTTCATTGACTTCTTCATAACATACCCCTGCGTTCTCGCATTTATACTTGAGCATGGTTCTTAGTGTTGTCCAACTGGCATCTAGCACTGATTTAGCCAATCTGGTTTGTGCTAATGCTTTGGCATTCACATTGCCAACGAAGATGGTTGCATGTTCATTCACCAGNATGCTGATTGTTAGTGCTGCAATGCGTAAGTTAGTACACCTATGCTATGGTGTATTAAAACATCAAACTGCTTATCAAATATAAGGTAAATAATTACTAAATTAGGTTGACAGCCAAGACGGTATCTTTCGGACTGCTTGCGGTGATCTCACCACAGCACGAACACATTTGGGTTGTGAAACTTTCGTTGACTTCCTCAAACAATACACTTGCGTTCTCGCATTTATACTTGAGCATTGTTTTGAATGCTGAAAAGCCTGTATCTAAAACAGATTTAGCCATTTTAGTTTTTACAAGTTTTTTTGCACTCAGGTCGCCAACAATAATCAGTGCATTTTCTTTTACAAGCATGGTGCTTGCTTTGTGCAAATGATCTTTACGACAATTTGCAATCTTGGCGTGTAATGCACGAATACGCTTTTTATTCTTCGCTCGTTGAGCTATACCTAGTTTTTGTTCATATTTACGATACAACTTTGGATTTGAAATCACAGTGCCATCAGAACAGGTGGCTATATCTTTTAAGCCTAGATCAATGCCAATGGCTTTAGTTGCAGTTGGTTTGTCTAACTTAGGTGAATCCACGACCAGGCACACATACCAACGCCCACGACTATCCTCAACAAATGAGCCTGTTCTAACACTATATTTGCTTAAACCGTAGCTATCCCATAAACCGAATTTGGTTTTTCCATACTCAACCCATCCATCAGCATATTTCAGTCCTGATTTTTTGAATGGTATCCAACCAAGCGATCTTCTTGCTGATTTCTTGTTGCTAACACGCCATTTCAGCTTTGCTTTTTTAAACTGTATTCTTCGGGTGACAAATTCTTCTCTAATTGCATCAATTGTCTGGCTATGCAATCCACTGAGCTTTGAAGTACCTTTGGTGTACTTTGCCATGTCGAATGCTGAAAAGAAGTGACCTGTTCTTTTTAGGTGTTTAAAACTCAAATCATTCACATAATTCCAAACAAAGTTCACCTCAGATGCTAATTGGTCTAGCATCTTGCAATGTTTGTCTTTTATGCGTAATTTAAGTGTTTTCATGGGCTTATTTTAGATCATGTTAAATTAAAGGTGTTGATTTTTGAAAAACCCAACGACATTTCATGTCGTGTCGCTTACATCTCTGCCTTGAAGGACAGAGTTTTACGCTCCATTTGATAAATAGATAAAAAAGGCGCAAATGGCGCCTTTTTTATTGGACATATCTCTTTACGGTTTTGACTATTTGTATCATTTCAAATTCAGCAAAACTATTTACACTCAAGCAACTTAGCCATTTCAAGATAAAAATCTTTGACTTTGCAGTCACTAAGAAATGCTATTCAGATGCTTGTACCGAATTAGAAGATGTTGCACGATTACAACCATTCCAACAGGTCATGTCTGAGAAGGCATGCTTTGAAATCCATTTAAAATATAACGCTGGTCAAACCAGTATTGAGGAAACCGATATGCCACAATACAAAGCGCCTTTACGTGATATGCAATTTGTTTTGCATGAATTATTAAATGCCGAAGATCACTATGCAAAATTACCTGCATTCCAAGAAAACGTAAGCCGTGAATTGGTTGACCAATATTTGGAAGCTGCAGCAGATTTCTGTGAAAACGAATTATCTCCGTTAAACCAAGTAGGTGACCGTGAAGGATGTACTTGGAATGATGGCGTGGTGACAACACCAACGGGCTTTAAAGAAGCGTATCAAAAATATATCGAACTCGGTTTCCCATCGCTTTCAGCTGAAGAACAATACGGCGGTCAAGGTCTACCTGTTTCTCTAGGAAACGTGATTTCAGAAATGGTAGGTACAGCAAACTGGGCATGGGGCATGTACCCAGGTCTTTCTCATGGTGCTGTACGTACTTTAGAACACCACGGTTCAGATGAACAAAAAGCAACCTATCTGCCAAAGCTTGTTTCAGGTGAGTGGACAGGTACCATGTGTTTAACCGAATCTCATGCAGGTTCTGACTTAGGTATTATCCGTACTAAAGCTGAACCTCAGGCCGACGGAAGCTATGCAATCTCGGGCGAGAAAATCTTTATCTCTGCTGGTGAACATGACATGGCAGAAAATATCGTGCACATCGTATTGGCACGTTTACCTGGTGCACCTAAAGGAACTAAAGGTATTTCTCTGTTCATCGTTCCTAAGTTCAACCTGAATGCAGATGGTTCTTTAGGGGAGCGTAATGGTGTACGTTGTGGTTCAATCGAACATAAAATGGGGATTCATGGTAACGCGACTTGTGTGATCAACTTTGATAACGCGAAAGGCTTCCTAATTGGCCCTGAAAACCGTGGTCTAAACTGCATGTTTACGTTCATGAACACTGCACGTATTGGTACTGCAATTCAAGGTTTGTCTGCATCTGAAGGTTCATTCCAAGGTGCATTGGCTTATGCTAAAGACCGTTTGGCAATGCGTTCACTTTCTGGTCCGAAAGCTCCTGAAAAAGAAGCAGATCCAATTATTGTGCATCCTGCTGTACGCAATATGCTATTGACTCAAAAAGCGTTTGCTGAAGGTGGTCGCGCACTAGTGTACCTGTTGTCTCTACACGCAGATATCGTTGAACAAGGTGCAACTGAAGAAGAACGTAAATTCTCTGACAATATCTTGTCTTTATTGACGCCTATTGCAAAAGCATTCTTAACTGAAACAGGTTCTGAATCTGCAAAACATGGTGTGCAAGTCTTCGGCGGTCATGGCTTCATTTCTGAACATGGCATGGAACAAATTGTGCGTGATACACGCATTTCATGCTTGTACGAAGGTACAACTGAAATTCAAGCAATCGATTTGTTAGGTCGTAAAGTTTTGGGTACACAAGGTGCAATGTTGAAAGATTTCACCAAAATCATCCATAAATTTGCAGAAGCCAACAAAGACAACGCAGCAATGCAAGAATTTGTTGAACCGCTCGCAGCGCTCAATAAAGAATGGGCCGATTTGACCATGCAAATTGGTATGCGTGCAATGCAAAACCCTGAGGAAGTAGGTGCTGCAGCAGTAGACTACATGTACTTCTCTGGTTATGTAACACTGGCTTACCTATGGGCACGTATGGCATTGGTCGCACAAGAAGCACTTGCAGCGGGCACAACCGATGTGGACTTCTACAATGCGAAAGTGGCGACTGCACGTTTCTACTTCAAGAAAATCTTGCCACGTGTTCGCTCACACGTAGACGTGATTGCAACAGGTGTAGAGCCACTATTTGCATTAGATGCTGAACACTTTGCTTTCTAAGCGAAAATTGAAACTCGCTAAATATTGAACATATTTAGCGGGATATTCAAAATATTGTACTCTTGAGTACAGAAATTGAGAAAGGACGGTCATAGCATTGACAGTCCTTTTTCTTTATAAATAAAGCATTCTTTCGCTTTAGTGGTCTACAACATTCACAATTGTAGATTACACTGAACTCAACGAATCAAGATTCAAACAATAAACAGGTGAACTCACATGCCAATTTATAATGCCCCACTTGCCGATATGAAATTCATCTTAAATGATGTATTCAATGCAGAACAATTCTGGCAAAACAATGAAAATCTCGCTCACCTTGATGCTGCAACGGCTGAAGCAATTTTGGAAGAAATGGCAAAATTTGCCCAAAACGTGACGCTGCCGATTAACCGTAGCGGTGATGAAGAAGGCGCGATCTATAACAATGGCGAAGTCACTACCCCTGCTGGTTTTAAAGAAGCATTTAAACAATATGCCGAAGGCGGCTGGATTGGTTTAGGCGCAGATGAAGAATGGGGCGGTCAAGGCATGCCAAAAATGCTGACAGTATTGTCAGATGAAATGCTCTTTGCCACCAACCCATCATTCTTATTGTATCCACTACTGTCTGTCGGTGCAGGCATGGCGTTAAGCAGTTATGCATCGCAAGAACAGAAAGAAACGTATTTACCTAAAATCTACTCTGGCGAATGGTCAGGCACCATGTGTTTAACTGAACCGCATGCAGGTACAGATTTGGGGATTATTAAAACTAAAGCTGAACGCAACGAAGATGGTACTTATAACATTACAGGTACTAAGATCTTCATTACAGGTGGTGATCACGACCTCGCAGAAAACATCATTCACTTAGTTTTAGCGAAAACACCGGATGCTCCTGCAGGTTCACGCGGTATTTCTTTATTCATCGTGCCAAAATTCTTGGTGAATGAAGATGGTTCATTGGGTGAACGCAACCCTGTAGCCCCAGGTTCAATCGAACACAAAATGGGCATTAAAGCCTCTGCGACTTGTGTGATGAACTTTGACGGTGCGAAGGGTTTCTTGGTCGGTAAAGAAAATGAAGGTCTTGCAGCCATGTTCGTGATGATGAACTATGAACGTTTATCAATGGGTATCCAAGGTCTTGGTGCTTCTGAATTTGCTTACCAAAATGCAGCTCAATATGCGACTGATCGTTTACAAGGTCGTAGTGCATCTGGTGTTAAATCTCCAAGCAAACCTGCGGATAGCATCTTAGTTCATGGTGATGTTCGTCGCATGTTGCTCAATGCACGTGCCAATAATGAAGCATCTCGTGCATTTGCAGTTTACGTGGGTCAGCAACTGGATATCACTAAGTTCTCAACAGATCCTGAAGCTGTAAAAGCAGCCAATGACCGTGTCGCGCTGTTAACACCAATTGCAAAAGCTTACCTCACAGATACTGCATTCCAAGCCACTTTAGATGCGCAAATGGTATTTGGTGGTCACGGTTATATTCGTGAATGGGGCATGGAACAATGTGTACGTGATTTACGTATTGCCCAAATTTATGAAGGTACCAACGGCGTACAATCACAAGACTTGATTGGTCGTAAAACCATTAAATGCAATGGTGAATTTATTGCAGAATACATTGCAGAAATCCGTGATTTTGCCAATGGTTTAGATGCAGACCTGAACTTCATTAAAGATGCAACTTTGGATGCAGCAACCGAAGTCGAATCTGTGACCCAATACGTTTTAAATGCAGCCAAAGAAAATGTAGATTTCCCGAATGCAGCAGCGGTAGATTATTTACATGCGGTAGGTTTGCTCAGCTTCTCATATATGTTTGCGCGCATCGCGAATGCCGCTAAGCAAAAAGAGGGCGAGTTCTATCAAAACAAATTGTCATTGGCACTGTACTTTGTACAACGTATTTTGCCAGAACTAGCTTTACGCATTACAAAAGTGAAAGCGGGTGCAGAAGTGGTAATGAACTTCAGCGAAGATTACTTCACCAGTCAAGCTTAAGTCGATTGTCTCTAAAAAACGTCTGCATCGTCAGGCGTTTTTTTATACCTCTTATTTTTACTATGTTTACGCAGCTTTTCCTGTAGTTGTGCACAGTTTTTGCATGAGTTTTTATCATTCATCAAAATTATCAGGGGGAGCAAATGAAAGCACAACATTCCAAAGTAGAAAAAATAGAAACCCTCCTCGACCGACTTGGCAACCTGGCCGTTGAAAGTTTTCACTATATTGCCCTGTTCATCATTGGCTGTATGGTGATCTGGTCAGCTGGTCATACCGTGATCGATATTCTGACCGTCAAACAATATGCCACGATTGATGATATTTTATTGCTATTCATTTATTTAGAACTTGGTGCCATGGTTGGAATTTACTTTAAAACCAATCACATGCCAGTACGCTTTCTGATTTATATTGCCATTACCGCCCTAACCCGACTGCTCATTTCCGATATTCAACATGACCATAAGGCGGATATGGACTTGGTGATTATTACGGGTTCAATTCTAATTCTGGCCTTTGCTATTCTGGTAGTGCGTTTTGCATCGTGGAATTATCCATCGGTCATTCGAGATAAACACAGTGAAAAACCATTGCCACCGGGCAAGACGCCACGCCCAGAAGATGATGAGTTGGCCTAAACTAAAATTGCTTATTTCACTCAAAACCACACACACTTCTGCTATAAAAAAGCGCGTCAGGATAAACCATGACGCGCTGATTTTTGAAGATTCACCTAATGATGCATTTGGCTAAAATACTTTTCTTTATCACTTGAACATTTAAGATGATCTAACGATTTGCCACCAATACATAACGCCCATCTTCAAAAATCCAGTACATGCCTCGTGGCGGAGCGGGTAAACCCAAGTGCTGCCAGTCGGTCACTACACGATAGGTCGAACTTTCAATATGTGCGCTACTCGGCTCACCATTTACCCAACTATAGCTTTGGTGGTTATATTGCACCGTACTTGGTGCATTGTATTGAATATTAATACCACTCCGAATAGTTGGCTGCCCCCACTGCGGTGCAGGACGTGGGTGATGCTGCGGGTAATGTCGTGGATAGTACTGCGGTTGAGGATGCTGTGAATAATATGGTCGATGTTGTGGATATGCAGGATGATGCTGATAACGCTGAGTATCGACACCTGTATAGCCTGCCCAACGATTCGTTTCTGCAAATGCTGGCAGCGTAGCACCCATAAGTAGCATGCCACTTAATGCAGTTAAAATTGCTACTTTCATATCCAACACTCCTCTGGTTATCTTTTGATTTTAACCTCAAATCAAGGATAAACAATGAATAAAAAAACAGCAATTTTATTCATTCCAACTCCGCTCTTACAGAAACAAAGCTGCAGCATACCTGTTTCATTTCCACATTATGCTAAGATACATTTTTTTTGAAATTGGATGAAACCTCGTGCCTGAATTAAATTTTGACCGCCTTCATCAGTTTTTCTGTAAAGTTCCAAGTGTGCAGCAAGCCCGTGTGGATTCTTATGGTTCAGACGGTCAGCATGCATGGTGGTTTAAATTTCAAATTGATGTAGAGCACCCACTGGCATGGCAAACTGTACAAGAATTGGGGCATGTCCTGAATTATATTTCCAGAGATGAACGCTTGCCGACTCAATTTTTACCAGTTTCACCGCCACCGTATATGAATGGTGATGCTAAAGATTTTTTATCGTGGGTGATTCAATGTAACCATCCAGAATTTAGCCCAGATGTGGTTTGTGATTGGCTAGAAGCGCGTTTACCCAATCCTGTAGATGATGAAACACAATGGAAAATCAAAACCGATATTGCCGAGTTAGATCAGCTGAGTGATAAAGATTTGGATGAAATGGTGCCGCCAAATCCTGAAAAATAATTTTAGAGCTTCATTGTCATTTTCTAAAAATCCCTCTTTAAACAAGAGGGATTTTGCTAGAAATATTACATCTGACCAAAAACTTAAAGTCAGAATGTCGATAAACCACTCCACTCCATAAAGCGATACAGCGCATATTTCCACTTCGACTCATCGGCATACACAGCATAATCCACACTCATATTTTTACCCTCAAGGTTCGACCATGCGGTATTAAAATAGTGTTGAGCATCCTGAAATACTGGGTCTTGCATCTGTCCAACCACACGCAAGTTGGTTTCTAAATTATAGTTTTTTAAATTACGTGCCGTGAAATTGGCGGAACCTAAAATCAATTCGGCCTGTATTGCATTCGATTTCATCAGCATTTTATTGTGGCATTGCTCGCCTCGGGTATTACACCAACGTATCTTCACCCCTGCAGCATGCAATTCTGCTGCCACTTGTCGATTTGGAATGCCATTTTTTTCACGTCCAAAAGCATCTTTATTCGGGTCCAGTAATACTCGCACTTGTACGCCACGTTGTTGTGCAGCAATCAGTGCCTTGATGATTTGTCGCTCCGATAAATAGAACATCGCTAAATCCAGATGCTCTTGCGCTTTGGTCTGCCGAATAAGTGTCAAACTGGCCTCTAAAATGGCTTGTTCAGTGATGACTTGTACTTGAGGATAGGACGAATCTGCCTCAAACTCCCCCACAATCACCCCAGACAGATTGCCCTGCGACATCCGCGCGACGGCTTGTTCTGTTTTCAACACATCTACTGCAGTATTGCCCGTCACCAATAACGCGCTGTTAGAATGACGTGAACTGCCATCATGTGGATTAAACGACGTGACCAATGCTTTCCAACCTTCGGCGGTATCGACCACCATGGTTTTACGATGGTTGGCTTTAAAATTAAGCAAGCTAAAATAACTACGTAAGGTAATTTTATCTTTGCCGAACGGACTGGGTAGCCAACCCTTTTCGGCATTATTTGGAATGCCCTGACAGCAGAGATACCAAAACCCCGACCACAGCGGATTCGATGCGCGCAGCGGGGTTAAATCTGTTTCAATCACGTCAATACCCGCCTGACGCAATTGACGATAATGCTCAGGTGCGATGCCACCATATACCGAATTAATGGGATCAGTAATGACTTTGATTTCAATATTCGGCTGCATCCGACGTTTATGAATTAAAGCATCGGTGAGTTGCTGCGTTAGCGGTTGATGCTGCTGTTTAGACGTTCCCACTTCAGGATTAAACAAGAACATATCCAATACAATGGTGCTTTGTGCTGCATCAATCAGTCCTAAAATTTCTTTAAAAATTTGATGCTGTTGTTGCTGAACGCCTTGCGCATCAATATAGGTCTGATCGGCAATAAATTTAATAGGCGCATGACGTAACTTTCCAGTGTAATTCAGCCCTTCGGGCAATGGTTTTAAGCTGTGGTAGGTCGCAGACGCCAAATAACCTAAAGCTAAGAAACTTAAAATAAGTCCCACATACGCCCGAGGCGACCAATTCAATTTTTGATGAATTCGCTGAAAGATACGCATAACAAAAAACCTAGTCCGATGCGCTCAGACTAGGTTTAATTGTTTGGATTTTCAAGAGGATTTCTGTGTTTTCACGCAGACATCCTGCTCAAAGCAAATTGAATTTTAGAAGCCAAATTCCACGCCAACTGTAAAGTTACGACCCACTTTTGGAATATTCGACAAGAATGAGGCATGTGAATACACTTCATCATCGAGCAAGTTATTGGCTTTAAAATACACACGGTAATCTTGTTTGTTGGCATAGTTGCCCGCATAAGCCACACCAACATTGACCATATTATAGCCTGCTGTTTCTTGCTCTAAATAAGCAACCTTGTCTTGTTTAAAGACCCGATAGTATTCCGCCATACCCGACCAACCATCGGCAAAGTTGGCATCTACTTTAGTCCCTAAACGCCCTGCAGGTACGCGTGGTGCATTTTGATTGTCAATTTCACCACGCACATAATCACCAAACACACTGAGTTTATAATCAGGGCTAATCTGATACCCTAGCTTAGCTTCTGTACCGTAGAATTTAGCTTTGTCTTGTTGATAATCAATTAAACGGAAAGTTTCTATATGGTCGGTGGTTGCACCATAAATATAGTTATCAAACCAGTTATGATAGACATGCAACGAATAATCCAATTTGTCAGCTTCATAGTGCAAACCAAGTTCTAAATTATTCGATTTTTCCACATCTAAATTTGCATTTCCACGCTCATAAGTGTTTGTTGCAAAGTGGATGCCATTTGCATAAAGCTCTTGCGCCAACGGTAAACGCTGTTGGTGTGAGCCTGTAAGGGATAGTTTATAGTTCGGTGCAAACTGCCAGTTAGCTGCTGCAGAAGCAGATACGCCTGTATCTGAATAATCTTTTAGCTCTGCATCGACATCAATTTTTTGATGTTCAACCCGTGCACCAAGTTCAACATGCACATCGCCAAATTGTTTATGTTCTAAACCGAACAAACTATATTTTTGAGTTTTTGTATCTGGCATAGGCACGGTTTCATGAGAATGATTGCCGTGTTGTTCAACTTGTCCAGTTAAATCAATTTTTTGCTGACTATACTGTGTACCAATCACCCCTTCCCAACCTGCAAGGGGTTTATGCACCAATTCTAAACGCGCATCGTAGCCTTTACTTCTAAAGTTACTGATAACTTTATTTTCTTCTAATTCATCATGTTCATAATCGGTAAAGCTGGCGTGCGCACGAAGTTTATCAAAACCTGCAAAGGGTTGATCAAACTCAGTACGTAAATCATAACGGTGTGATTCCAAATCAATCCACGGGCCACCATGTGCATGTTCGTGTTCGTCATGTGGATCTTGTGGTGCAGGGTCATGACTTCCGCAATGCAATTTATTTCCATGTGGATGGCAATCATGATACTCATGACTATGCCCTGGCAAACCATATTTGTCTTGACGGTTGCTATAAGACAGCCCAACAAAACCACGGTCATGAATCCATGATCCACCAATATTCACTGTTTGTCCTTCGGCAAAGGTATTGTCTACACGACGTTCTTTTACCAACTCTTCATGTTCATGTGTATGGGTTGAGCCATCTGGTTCAACATGTACTTCTGTATGATGATGCTCTACCCAATAATTTGGAGTGATGTAATCATTGGCTTTACGTTTTGAACCTTCAATACGCAGCGCAAATTGATCACTGAGTGCTGCAGTTACACCCGCACTCGCTAGCTTTTCATCGCTACCCGTGTTGTAACGTAAACCTACCTGTCCTTCTAAGCCATTATTTGGCATTTGTGTTGGAATTTTTTGATCAGTCACATTGACTAAGCCACCAACCGTTCCCGCACCATAAAGTAATGTTGATGGGCCACGAATAATTTCAACTTGTTTGGCTAAGATTGGATCGACAGTGATAGCATGGTCAGGTGAAAGTGTAGAAACATCGGCAGTTTCTGAAGCATGTTGCAACACTTTAACCCGTGGGCCATCTTGTCCACGAATCACAGGGCGGCTAGAGCCTGAACCATATTGGTTAGAATATACGCCTAGCTCATCTGACATTGCATCGCCAATAGTGGTACTCCGCTCTATCAATTTTTTTTGATCAATCACATGATCTGCTACAGCGAAATCTGCCGCAGTTTGTACCAAAGGATGTGCTTGTAGCTGAATCTTTTCCAGTTGTGTATTTGTAGCATCTGTATTGGCAAATGCTGCTGGACTAAGTACTGCAAAAATTGAAACTGTTATTAAATTCTTGTGGAACGCCATGACCCATGCTCAAAGTAGCAAAAAATAATTGTTGTTATAGTATAACATTTCAATAGCATTGCAATAAAAAACATTCTCATTCCGTATTTTCAGTTAAGCTACGCCTTCAATTCTGCTGACGTTTATTCTTCTTTTTATTGGTATGCCCTTTACCTTATCTCATGCTGTACTTGCGCCACCGCTAGCTAAACTCTTAGGACAACGGCTACCTATTGCTGCACTTGCAATTGGCTGTATGCTGCCAGATTTACATCGCCTATTTACCCTACGCCAAGACCCCACGCCACATTTATGGTCGGCCTTGTTTTATCCAAACTTATTCTTGGGCCTTATGTTCTGTGCACTTTGGTATCTGGTATATCGCCCTGCGTTGTATCGCTTTGTGGGCGTGCATCACCCTTTAAATCTAAACACGATAAAATCTGCACTGGGCTTTGTAGGTGGCATGATTCTCGCCTTACTGATTGGCAATGCCACCCATTTAATTTGGGATGGTTTAACCCATCACGACTTTCGTAGTTTTGCCTTTCAGGATTTTTTGGCGCAATCGGTACAATTAGGCACAGATATTTATCCGATGCATCGCGTACTGCAAATTGGTAGTTCTATTTTAGCCCTGCCTTTTTTATTGTGGATGAGCCTGCATTATTATAAGAAGTATCAGCAAATCAAACCTGTAAGCATCAAAGTTCGGGACTATGCAGTTGGTCTTATTACACTGTCTGTCGCTTTGGGCTGTTTCTCGCTTTGGGATTATGCACGGCATATTCCCGATGCACTTTGGCAGGAAGAACTGTACTACTTTACAGGGCGTGCCATCAATGAGTTTAGCCAAGGGGCATTACTCATGTTGAGTTTGGGCTGCCTGCTATTTCTGATCTTAGATTTTCAAAGGCAGATGGAATAAACGCTCTATCGCTCTACTTTCTCTTTCATCTGCCTACATTCTTCTGTTTCAAGCAGATTCCTGCTAAAAACCCACTGTTTTTGCGGCAAGTTCTTGTCGCCACATGCCCAAAGAGGCATAATCCTACCTTTGCTAAAGGCGGTGCGCTGTTTACGTATTCGCTTCCTTAACCCATATAGTTGGATTTTTAACGCTATGATGCGAACTCATTATTGCGGTTCTTTAACCGAAGCTCAAATTGATCAAACCGTGACCCTGTGTGGCTGGGTACACCGTCGTCGTGACCACGGTGGTGTAATTTTCCTAGACATGCGTGACCGTGATGGTCTTGTGCAAGTCGTAATTGACCCAGACACTCCAGAAGCATTTGCAACTGCAGACAAAGCACGTTCAGAATTTGTATTAAAAATCACAGGTCGTGTACGTCGTCGCTATGCAGGCACAGAAAATGCCAATATGGTCAGTGGACAAATTGAAGTTTTAGGCAAGGAAATTGAAGTTCTTGCAGCATCTGAAACGCCTCCGTTCCCATTAAACGATGAAAATACCAACATTTCAGAAGAAATTCGTTTGAAATACCGTTTCTTGGACATCCGTCGTCCAGAAATGTTAGATCGCTTACGTTTCCGTTCTAAAGTCACCAACCTAATTCGTAACTATTTAGACGATCATGGTTTCTTGGATGTTGAAACACCAATTTTGACACGTGCTACCCCTGAAGGTGCGCGTGACTATTTAGTACCAAGCCGTGTATCTAATGGTAGCTTCTATGCGCTGCCACAATCTCCACAATTATTTAAACAATTGTTGATGGTGGGCGGTATTGACCGTTATTACCAAATCGCTAAATGTTTCCGTGACGAAGACTTGCGTGCAGACCGTCAGCCAGAATTTACTCAAATCGACATTGAAACATCGTTCATGAGTGACGATGACATTATGGATTTGATGGAAGGCATGACCGTGAAGATGTTCGATGAGCTTCTAGGCGTGAAATTCGACAAATTCCAACGTATGCCATATTCAGAAGCGATGCGAGATTATGCGTCTGATAAGCCAGACTTGCGTATTCCACTGAAATTGGTAGATGTTGCTGACTTGATGCAAGACGTTGAGTTCAAAGTGTTTGCTGGTCCAGCGAAAGATCCAAAAGGTCGTATTGTCGCGCTTCGCGTGCCTGGCGCGGGTTCATTGCCACGTAGTGCAATTGATGAATACACTAAATTTGTAGGCATCTATGGTGCGAAAGGTTTGGCGTATATTAAAGTCAATGAGCTTGAAAAAGGCATCGAAGGTTTACAATCTCCTATCGTGAAATTTATTGAGCCAATCGTGCTTGATTTATTAAAACGTGTAGGCGCTGAAAATGGCGACATCGTATTCTTTGGTGCAGATAAAGCCAAAGTGGTAAACGATGCGATGGGCGCACTTCGTGTCAAAATCGGTCACGATTTGAACCTTGCAACCTGCGAATGGGCACCGCTTTGGGTTGTTGATTTCCCAATGTTTGAAGAAACTGAGGATGGTAAATGGACCTCTGTGCATCACCCATTCACTTTGCCAAAATCAAGCGTTGAAGATGTGAAGAGCAACCCAGGTGAAGCTTTATCTGTTGCGTACGACATGGTGTTGAACGGTACTGAAATTGGTGGCGGCTCACTGCGTATTTATACTTTAGAAATGCAAAAAGCGATTTTTGAAGCTTTAGGTATTGAAGAAGAAGAAGCCGAAGAGAAATTCAGCTTCTTACTAAATGCGTTACGTTATGGTGCGCCTCCGCACGGTGGTTTAGCATTTGGTTTAGACCGTTTGGTGATGTTAATGACAGGTGCATCGTCTATTCGTGATGTGATTGCCTTCCCGAAAACTAAGACGGCTGAATGTCCATTGACTCAAGCACCTGCACCAGTTGAGGCGACTCAATTGCGTGATTTGGGTATTCGCTTACGTGAAAAACCAAAAGCAGAATCTCAAGAATAAGTTTTGAGAATGTGAGAAGAACCCTGCAAATTTGCAGGGTTTTTTTATGAATTGAGATATGGGCTAGCTAGTGGCATAATAGCGCTTCGTTTTGAATTTTAAGTTGAGCGTTACTATGGCTATGCGTCCTGCAGTTCGTAATCGTGGCATTATGCTAATTGTATTTGCTGTCGCTCAATGGTTATTCATGCGTTATATTCTGGCCAATAACCTGTTTGCCTTAGACACCAATGACCGTATTTTGTACTTTAGCTTAAGTTCTATTGGCGGTGCATTTGTGATTTTTGTGGGGCTGATTTATATGGTATTGGCGGGGAATGCGGATAGGAATTAAGAAATTTTAAGCTTAGCCTATTTCTTATAGACTAAGCATTTTAGTTTAACCAAATATCCTAAAATCTTGAATCTTAATTTCTTTAAAATCTTTTTCACTTAAATCTAAAGCTTGATTCAGTTTTTGATTAAATATATCTAAGTCACAATCCCACTTTAAAGGCTCTATTTCATAGTCCTGCAATTGTGCAACCCCTAAATTCTTAAATGTATTACCATCAAATGGAACATAGGCTGTCTTATAGATAAATGCAAAAATATTTGGATGTTGTCTTCCACCAATCAACACCCGAGAGCCAGCAATTAATGCCATGGCTTCATTAAAATGAGCTTGATTAGAAGTTACTACTTTTATTTTTTTTTCAATAAATCGATCTGATTGAATAACTTTTTTAATCAAATATAAATCTGTTTTAGCATTCGATAAAAATACAATCGGTAGCTGTTGAGTCTTTATCATGAATTCAACAATATTCTTCATTTGGCGTATACTCTTCGTATCTCGCTCTAAAAATGAAGATCCTGTCATTGTGATATACTCTTGATTTAATAATCCAAATTTATTTAGAGTGGCTTGAATATCAGTCTCTGAAAGTACCGGTAAGCCATAGACAGCATCAGGCAAAAGTTTTACTTTATCTAGACCAATATCTTTTAAATAATGATAGGAAATAGGTTCTCTTACAGATACAAAATCACATAAACCATAGACGTGTACCAGTGCTTTCGCTAGTTCCTCCTGATTATTTAAATCAACAGTTTGGTTAACTGATGCAACAATCTTGTTTTTATATTTTGCTAAATACAATAGACCTAAAAATCGAATAAGATGTCCAGATTTATAATGCACCGCCCCTTCACCATTAAAACAAACATGAGTAAAACCATCAAAAAAACTCTCATGGATATTCATTTTTTCAAGAAAAAATAATATATCCTGATGATGGTTTTTAATTAGTGCCTGAAGCAGCTTCTTCTCGTAATAAAATCTCAGTAGTTTTAATTTTTTAAAAGGCAAATCAGGCAAATCTAAAGGAACAAATTCTGAATTAGGATATTCACTCGCTAATAAGTATTGAATCCCAGTAGAAGTTGCCTGCCCACCCCAGTTCGTTGACTTAAATGTGTTTATAAAATATGCAACTCTCAAATTACTCACCAAATCAAAAGTAGAATATATATTAAAAAAATGCTTTAAACAGCTCTAATTTAGAATAATTTCTCAATTTACTCGATTCACGAGATATAAGTGCTTTATTTAGTTTCACCTTTAAGTTCTTATATCCAGGAAAATTATCATGCTTATTTTTACTCTCTAAAAAATTTAAAGTATCATATATATACATCTGATTATTAAAATCATTTAAATCAATTTTCTCAAACCAATCTTCATTCAGCTCATTATTAACAAATATATCTGGAATATAATCTAGAATTGAAAACAGCATTGACTTTGTTCTTAAACATTTCACACAAACTCCACAATTATATGGTCTTGCTTTGGCATCACCACAAACAGAAAGAGAATTTAAATCAAAATTATTATTAACTAAGTATAGTGTTTTTTCAAAACGAGTAACATCATCATCTAAAGTAATCAAATTTCCACTTGAATTTTCCATTAGCTTATTTGAGGCACTATTAGAACCATAAGGATGTGTAAAAAATTGCTGATCTAAACGATCATCTGCAGCTATTAAATACCGACTGTATCCTTCAAAGATTGATAAACAAGCAAACAAAGAGAAAATATGAGTTATATGAGTATAACTAGGGTTACATTTATTCTGGTTATAAACAGCATATATATTAGTTTTAACAAAATGACTTACAGAAAACAAAGAGTTTCTTATTTCCTTTGTTTTATTTATTAACTCTTCAAACTTAGAGTTATCCTTAAACTTATAATCCATTCCATGAACAGATAGACAATCTATATTTTTTATTTTCTCTTGTTTTAATTTAAAAGTGCTGTATGTAGAATCAAGCCCTCCGCTAAAACACATTAACCCTCTGTCTTCTATCATCAATTTATCTGATTGAACAATATTATGTGCAGTTATTTTAACTTTTTTATAAAAATTAGGTAACCAAAAATGCCAAACATCTGCCACTTTTTTCAAAGATTCATAAGCTCGTTTAGAAATTGGAGCATAAGTTTCTATATGATCACCATTTTTCATTGCAAGAGGTAAAATAGCCCATAATGAAAAATCATGACAACTTAGCTGTGGTAAAGCTTCATATGGTAATAAAAACTTAATTTCGTCATATTTATTTGAAGTTACAACAATTTCATTTTTACTAACATCCATCGCCGAATGTACAATTAAATTATCCACACTTGTTTACCTTAAATTTTAAATATAATCAATTTTAAGCCAATATATCAAATAAATACTAGAACCTATCGACATTTACTGTATTAAAATTGATGTAACCATCAAACTAAAAAATTATTGCTTACATAATGTTAAATGATCACTACATATCCAAGCACATTTTCCACCCATTATCTCAAAAAAATATGAGATTTTCAGCAAATCCTGTATAGAATTATTATAAATATCACTATTAAAAATAATAACTTACCACTTATGCCACAACCATATCTAAAAAGCTTAGTTATAAAGTCTAAACTCAACAATATCCACTCATTTAATCCTATAAAATTGAAAAAAGTGCGACTCTACTTCTAGTCTCTATAAAATTCTAATGCATATCAAAGAAGGTATTATTAGAACATCGCCCCAAGATAGTTAACTTCGTATTGAGAGTTAAATATTTTTGAATTGATCGAACAAACTCAGCCTATGTTTCTGTGGTGTAATCTTCTCAACAACTCCAATTAGGTCTGCCATTTTGTCTATATAAACCTTACTAAGCCACCGTTCATGCTCAAACTTAGCTAGGTAGTTTTCAAGTTCTTTATCAAATACACTGGATTTGAATACAGGAATCAACACTTTCTTTTCACTCACCAATGCCTCACTGATCATAGAAGTTGACTCAGGTGAACAAACGATTAAATCTGCTGCGTAAATATAATCAGCAATATCACATTGCTGGTCATGATTGACTAGTGTTAAAGCGAACTGTGGATTTCCTATGAAAGCTTGCTGTAGATCTTGCTCAAAAGCTTTGGGTGTACGTCTGGATGTACTGATCAGAACTTTCCAATTTGGATAGTGCAGCGCGAGGTACTTAATCCACTCAATCCATTCAGAAGAAGTCCCAATTTTAGATGTTTTAGTATCAGCACCAATTAAAATACTTAGTACCTTCTGACCTGTTAGATTCAAATTTTTCTTTGCTTGATGAATCGCTTTATCCAGCTCAAAAGTCAACATCTTATTCGGTGCAATCGGATAATAAATAAAAGGTTTTTGATTTTTGTATTTATCATCAATAGTAAATACAGCATCAAAATAACAAGCTGGAATCCCTCTTAATGAGGTTGCAATCACATTCTTGATAGCTTTCCCCTGCTGCCGAAAATACTTTTTGAGCAGAACGTTTGGCAGAAGTGTCTCCCCACCAGCTGAAACTAGGAGAGTATAATCTGACTGTAAAGCTTGTAATTGAACAGTATCCAAATAAAAACCTAATGCCCATTTCGGGCTTACAATAGGCAAAAAAGCTTTGAGTATATGCTTAGTTAATTTACTAACCTTGTAAATCTTAAGCCACTGCACTTCATATTGGTTGCTGTTATTCAGTAAGGTGACTATCCCTTTGGTTTGTGTTTCATGTCCTGCTTTACCATCCGTTAAAGCTAAAATCATCAGGTGACTATTTTCCATCTAACACCTCACGATAGACCATTTCAATATTCTTGACCATTCCATCTAAAACTAGGTTTTTTTCTGCATCAGCAAATACTGGAATGAAATCCCGCTCTACTTGCGTTAAATTTTCTAAAGCATGTGCAATCAGATGATGCAATGCATTTGCATCATTTTCAGTACAGAGATATTGCTTAGGTAAAATTTGGGTCATTGCCCCTACAGCTGTTGATACCATAGGTGTTTTACAAAGCAAAGCCTCTATCATGGTATATGGACATCCTTCATAATGAGATGACATCACATAAAGAGAGGCTTGCTGCATCAAATCAGTAATATCATTACGAAAACCTAGTAACTTTACACTTTTTTCTAAAGCTAGCTCATTAATAAGTGTTTCCAACTTTTGCTTTTCAAAACCGTCACCTACAATCCAAAGCTGCGCATTAGGTATGTCTTGCCATGCTTGAATTAAAAGATCAAAACCCTTAACAGGCACTAATCTTCCTACAGCCAAAACGACAGGTGGAGTTATTTTATAAATATCGGAATTAAGCTTAGGCGGTTCAATTCCATTTAGAACAATATACTTATTAGGATGTTCTAATGTTTCTGCGGCATTGGGACTCACTGCAATCACCGCATCAAAATCCTTAAACATTTTTGTATTTTTTTTACGGCTATGTAAAGTAGCAACACTTTTAGTCGGTAGAAATTTTAAAATACTACCCACCATCGCAGCAGCTTTATTTCCATGTACATGTACAATATCAGACTGAAGTGCTTTCAATGCTCTATAAATTTGAAACAGAACAATAATATTTCTTCTGCTCTTCGACAGATCAATTGCGATAAATTCTGTTTTTAATCGACTACGGTACTTTTCATGTGCAATAACTGTGACTTGGTGATGTTTCATTAGACAATTAGCCAATTCAACAACATGTTTTTCTAACCCTCCTTCTTCATCACCTGCCATGACCAATGTTACTTTCATCGACTAACCTTCCCGTTTCCCCAATTTCATTCGCAATTTAAAAGCAAATAATGAGTCTTTACCACTCACTTTAATACGTTGCAATTGCATAAAATCAGGCATTTTCCCATCTATGCCTTCTTGTGTTGTTACTGCATTGGTATATCCTGCCTGCTGCGCCAAACTTACATCACGCGCTGCATAAATACCAAATGGATATGCAAAGCTATTTACAGAGCGATGAATCAAACTTTCAAGTGATTGCTTGGATTGTGTTAACTCATCTAAGCATTCAGTATCATCCAACTTTGTAAGATTCGCATGGGTCATTGTATGTGAACCAATTTCAATCAAACCAGAATTTGATAAAAATTTGACTTGTTCATCATTTAATTTAGGTTCACGGGCAAGTTCACCACTATTATGATGCGCTTTTTTGTAGGTTGACCAATCTCGATCATGTCGGTCTACCACTACATAAATCGTCGCTTTGGCTTGGTATTTTTCTAAAACTGGAAAAGCATTTTCCAAGTTATCTAAATAACCATCATCAAAAGTAATTGCAACAGTTTTTGCAGGGTGCTCCCCCCAATGATCTTGTAATTCCTGCATAGTTACAAAGTTAAAACCTTCTGCTTTTAACCATGCTATTTGCTTTTCAAACTCAGTAGGCTTAACTCGTAGTTTATTAAACTTTGCACCATCTATATGCTCACGTACCATGTGATACATTAAAATTCGTGGTCTATTCCAATCTACTGCTGGCTTCCACCATGCGTACTTATAACTGAATGCGAACAACAAGATAAATAAAACAATCAGAATATAAATCACGATTAAATCACAGCTACTTGATTAAAAGATATGTTGCCACACGCTCTGCTTCTTTAAAAGCAGTCGTAGAATATAATTCAGCAATTTGTCTAGCATTCGATACAAGTTTCTGATCAATCAAATGCTGTATCGAACGCGTAATCCGATCCTCTTTCGCTCGATCTATCTGAATAAGCCCCACTTTACAGCCTGCGGTGAGTGCCTCGTATATCATAGATACGCTATCTTCAGTCACCCACACAGCTTCCGCTTTTTGCATCTCTTCAAAAATCCAGCCCTGCGGCGTTTCTTCAACTGGAAAAATTTGCAGTTGTGAAGCAAAACTTTGCTGAGCCACTGTAGGTAAAAAATCAGCAGGTGTACGCCTAGAACTCGTCAAAATAATGTCACACTGCATATTCTGCTGCACAATCTGCTGAATCGCAGACATCACCTTATCTGCATTCCAAATATGCCGTTTAGATGAACCACCTAACGCAATCAAAATACGGTTTGCTATGTGTCGCTGCTCATTTTCAATTGGATTCAGCGCACCTTGTGTAACAATCACATTACCTTGTTCAGCAACACCATCATGTTCAGGAATAACCACATAATCAAACCAAGACAATGGATAATTTGGCTTCATTAAAATCACGGTTTTCGCTTGCGGAAAAACCTTGCCCATCAAAAAAACACGTAATTGGGTATGACTGCCTACCCCAAAAATATAATCTGGTGGCTGCGATACTGCTGCAAGTTTTTGTTTTTTATATGCAGTCAACAAACTCAACAGTGCTAACTGATCAATCGAAATTTCTTCAAAAGTGAACTCAACATGTGTTTGCTTCTGCATTGCCTTAAAAAGACCCAATGCCTGAGAGCGATGACCAGCCTTACCATCACTCACATATACAATATGCATATTCACCCACCAGATCTAAAGCACGAATCGCCTTATTTTACTCGATCAAAGCAGTTAAAGTAAGCAAAGCGATCTATCCCCCAATGATTCGACATATAACCTTCACTAAACCGTCATCGAGCTTGAATAATTTTCCACCACATTGAACACATATAAATAATAAGAAATTTGCTTGAATATGAAAATCGCAATTGCAGGTACAGGTTACGTCGGTTTATCGAATGCCATGATTTTTGCCCAACATCATCAAGTCGTGGCTTATGATCTTCAAGCAGAAAAAATTAAATTACTCAATCAACGCATCTCGCCCATTCGTGACCCAGAGATTTCTGATTTTTTAGCAAAACCTGAATTAAATTTTCAAGCCACACATTGCAAAGTCGATGCTTATCAACACGCCGATTTTGTGATTATTGCCACACCTACCGACTACGATCCAGAAACCAATTACTTCAATACAAAAAGTGTTGAAGCAGTCATTCAAGATGTATTGGCTATTAATCCTCTAGCCACTATGGTGATTAAATCCACTGTACCTGTAGGCTTCACCCAACAGATTAAGAAAAAATATCACACTGAAAATATTATATTTTCACCTGAATTTTTACGCGAAGGGAAAGCATTACATGACAACCTTTACCCTTCGCGGATTATTGTGGGTGAAAAATCAGAACGTGCCAAACTTTTTGCGAATATGTTGGTAGAAGGTGCAATCAAAAAAGACTGTACGGTGCTGTTTACCGACGCTACCGAAGCCGAAGCGATTAAGCTATTCGCCAATACTTTTCTAGCGATGCGTGTGGCTTATTTCAATGAGTTAGATACCTATGCTCAAATCTACAACCTAGACACACGGCAAATTATTGATGGTGTCTGTTTAGACTCACGTATTGGTCAATTTTACAATAATCCATCCTTCGGTTATGGTGGATATTGCTTACCCAAAGACACCAAACAACTACTGGCAAACTATGCTCAAGTTCCGAGCAACTTAATTAAAGCGGTGGTAGATGCCAATCAAACCCGCCAAGAATTTATTGCCGAATCCATTCGTAAACAACAGCCCAAAGTGGTTGGGATTTATCGCCTGACCATGAAAAGTGGATCAGATAATTTCCGCGCCTCTGCTATACAAGGCGTGATGCAATATCTCAAAGCCTATGGCATAAAAGTGATTATTTATGAACCTGAATTAGATCAAAAAAAGTTTTTGAATTCCAAAGTGATTCACGATTTAACCAAATTTAAACAACGTGCCGATTTAATTGTTTGTAACCGTAAATGTTCACTGCTGCATGATGTGCAAAACAAGGTTTATACACGTGATGTATTTGGGATGGATGATTAGAATAATGTACAAGAAGCAAAATACGGTCTTGTCCGAAGTATAAAGCTCGTAGCAACATTTACTTCACCCATAAAAAAACTTATATAAAATAAGGGCTTTTTAAAAAATTAAACTAAAGCTTCGTTTTTCTCTTTAACAATAATCTTGCTCGCTTGAATCCAAGGTATGAGCAAGTTCAGAACACTGTTCTGAGCGAAGCGCAAGGAATTCAAAGCGCTGCTTTGAATGAAGCGCAACGAGTGAAAGTACCGTTTTCATTTATTTGAGGCACGTCACTATAAATATAAAAAAACCCACTCAAATTGAGTGGGTTTTCGCATTCAAATCAACTTATTCGAGAAATTAGTTTTTCTCTTTGTCTACAATCTTGTTTGCTTGGATCCAAGGTACGAAAAAAATGGGAAAGCACTGCTTTCCCATTTTTTAAGGCATGTAACGCAACCTTAGTTCATTTCTTTATCTACGATCTTGTTCGCTTGAATCCAAGGTACGAAAGAAAAGTAAAGCACTGCTTTACTTTTCTTAAGGCGCGTAACTTAGTTCTTTTCTTTGTCTACGATTTTGTTTGCTTGGATCCAAGGCATCATTGCACGTAATTTATTACCCGTTACCTCGATACCATGCGCCGCATTTTGACGACGACGAGCAGTCATAGATGGGTAGTTTAATGCACCTTCCTGGATGAACATCTTCGCATATTCACCAGATTGAATACGTTTAAGTGCATTACGCATTGCTTCACGCGATTGTTCATTAATCACTTCAGTACCTGTTACATACTCGCCATATTCAGCGTTGTTAGATACTGAATAGTTCATGTCAGCGATACCGCCTTCGAACATCAAGTCAACGATCAATTTAAGCTCGTGTAAGCATTCGAAGTAAGCCATTTCTGGTGCATAACCTGCTTCAACAAGAGTTTCGAAGCCCATTTTAACCAATTCAACAGCACCACCACACAGAACTGCTTGCTCACCAAATAAGTCAGTTTCAGTTTCTTCACGGAAAGAAGTTTCGATGATACCTGTACGACCACCACCCACGCCCGAAGCGTAAGAAAGTGCAACGTTACGTGCATTACCAGAAGCATCTTGATGAATCGCGATAAGATCAGGAACACCTGAACCACGTTGGAATTCAGAACGTACAGTGTGACCAGGTGCTTTAGGTGCAACCATAATGACGTCTAAGTCTGCACGTGGAACAACTTGGTTATAAAGTACAGAGAAACCGTGAGCAAATGCTAAAGTTGCGCCTTGCTTGATGTTTGGTTCAATCACGTCACGATAAAGTTGTGATTGGAACTCATCTGGAGTCAAAATCATAACTAAGTCAGCTTGAGCAACAGCAGCAGGAACTTCAGAAACTTTAAGACCCGAATTTTCAGCTTTTTTCCAAGAAGCAGAACCAGCACGTAAACCTACAGTGACGTCTACGCCAGAATCTTTAAGGTTAAGCGCGTGCGCGTGACCTTGTGAACCGTAACCAATGATCGCTACTTTCTTAGATTGAATGATAGATAAGTCGCAGTCTTTATCGTAAAAAATTTGCATTGCTGTCTCCGCTAAAATGCTTTGGATTCCTATCTTACTCAAGTACTTGTCTATTCAGTACTTGAGTAAGCGCTCCATCCTTTGAGATGGAATGAATTCGATGAGTAAAATTAACTATAAATTCAGTTAAATGGTTAAAACTTTTTCGCCACGTGCGATACCTGACACACCTGAACGCACAACTTCTAAAATAGTGTTTTCTGCAATCGCATCAATAAAGCCATCTAATTTTTCAGTTGTACCCGCAAGCTGCACCGTATATGTGGTTGGTGTAACATCAACAATTTGTCCACGGAAGATGTCAGCAGTGCGTTTAATTTCAGCACGTGCAGCACCCGATGCTTTGACTTTAATCAGCATCAATTCGCGTTCAATATGTGGACCTTCTGACAAGTCGACGACTTTAACCACTTCAACCAATTTATTCAGTTGTTTGGTGATTTGCTCAATTTTATGATCATCACCATAAGTCGTAAGCGTTAAACGTGAAAGTGTTGGGTCTTCAGTTGGTGCAACATTTAAAGTCTCAATGTTATAACCACGTTGAGAGAATAAACCCACCAAACGAGAAAGCGCACCTGATTCGTTTTCAACGAGAACGGAAATAATGTGTCTCATTCTGTACGCTCCCCTTTACCTAACCACATATCTTTCATGGATTGACCTGCAATTTGCATCGGATAAACGTGCTCTGTACGGTCAACCATGACATTAATGAATACGCATTTATCATTAATCGCCATCGCTTCTGCAAGCTTAGACTCAAGCTCATCGGCATGGTTAATTTGAATACCCACGTGACCATAAGCTTCCATCAATTTAGGAAAGTCAGGCAATGAGTCAACATAAGAACTAGAGTGACGACCTTCATAGTTCATATCTTGCCATTGTTTAACCATACCTAAAGCTTGGTTATTCAAGCATAAGATTTTTACGTTTAAACCATATTGCTTACAGGTAGAAAGCTCTTGGATACACATCTGAATAGATGCTTCACCTGTAATACATACAACCTGTTGATCTGGATATGCCAGTTTAGCCGCCATTGCATACGGCAAACCTACGCCCATCGTTCCCAAACCGCCTGAGTTCAACCATTGACGTGGACGCTTGTACTTATAGTAGTTCGCGCCAAACATTTGGTGCTGACCGACGTCAGATGTAATAATTGCATCACCATTGGTCACTTTATCTAAAGCTTCAACCACTTGTTGCGGCTTCATGGTGCCATCGGTCGGTTTGTCGTATTTCAAACCATGAACTTTACGCCATTCATTAATCTGATTCCACCATGCAGCAATCGCTTCAGGGTTTGGCTTAGACACATTTAATTGCTTCAATTGAACCAACATTTCCTGAAGTACAGGTTCAACTGCACCTACAATTGGAATGTGCGCCATGATGGTTTTTGAGATGGTCGCTGGGTCGATGTCAATATGAATGACTTTGGCATTTGGACAGAATTTTGCAGGGTTATTGGTTACGCGGTCATCAAAACGCGCACCAATACACAAAATCACATCGGCGTTGTGCATGGTCATGTTGGCTTCATACGTACCATGCATGCCCAACATACCAATAAATTGTGGATCATTGCCTGGGAACGCACCCAAGCCCATCAATGTATTGGTTACAGGAAAGCCCAAGATGTGTGCAAGTTCAGTCAATTGCTCAGATGCATTGCCTTGTACCACGCCACCGCCTGAATAAATCACAGGACGTTTGGCATTCAATAATTCATCAATTGCTTTACGAATTTGACCCGAGTGACCACGATGCGGCGGTTGATACGAACGCATCTTCACTTTTTCTGGGTATTCGTAAGCAAATTTTTCCGCTGGGTTGGTTGCATCCTTAGGAATATCAACCACCACAGGACCTGGACGACCCGAAGATGCAATATAGAATGCCTTCTTAATAATCGAAGGAATTTCGCTTGCATGACGCACTTGGAAACTATGTTTTACAATCGGACGTGAAATACCCACCATATCGGTTTCTTGGAAGGCATCTTCACCAATTAAATGTGACGCAACCTGACCTGACAAAATCACCATTGGGATTGAGTCCATATAAGCCGTTGCAATTGGAGTTACTGTGTTGGTTGCACCAGGACCTGAAGTCACCAGTACCACACCAGTTTTACCTGTTACGCGCGAGTAGGCATCTGCCATATGACCAGCAGCTTGCTCATGGCGCACAAGGTAATGATTAATTTTGTCTTGTTGAAAGAACGCATCGTAAATATGAAGTACTGCGCCGCCTGGGTATCCAAAAACATGCTCAACGCCTTCGTCCGCCAATGCGCGAACGAGCATTTCACCACCAGATAAAAGTTCCAACGTGATTCACCCTAGTCTTATCACTGCAAAATGGGAGACACCTGCAGTGTTTTGTTCATTAATTCCTGCACTGTTATAGCACACATATTTCATAGTTTTCATGGCAATAGGAAAAATTTCCGATCTGATTACCGTATAAGCAATATGAGATCTAAAACGTGTTGGGGTAAACACATTTTATAAGCTTTGTTCAGCTTCTCGGCTAGAGAAGTTGCCCATTGCATGACATGACACTTATTCGAAGGGTGATCGATCTAAGGCACATAAAACTAAAGTGTGCATTTTTGTAGTTTCATCGACTAAAGTCAAGTTTAAAAATCGGGTTTTTCTGCTTTATTCATAAACAGTGCATTTTTTAAGCTTTGTGCTGTACTTCACAATTTTCACTCAAATCCAACATTCCCATATAAAACTCATAATTTCATATACTTGCCTTATTTTCTATAAATTTTTCATATCAAAACCATAAAAATAAAGAATAAGTCAAAAAAAATAGACATTGTTTATTTATGAATTGGCTTTAAATTTGACGTCATTTTTAATAAACACAGCACCATGAGCATCGTCTATTTTTAAAGCCTTTTCGCTCTTCATCAAATAGCGCAGGTTATCGTGTAAAAAAGCCCCTAAAAGTGCTGTCATCCTGACACATCCTTGCTAAAATTTAGACAATTTCATCTTTAGTTTATTCAGGTCTGCTTTTGCACCTTTACTCAGGACATTTACAATGAAAAACCACGTTCGTCGCTTGAGTTATCTTTCTGCAAGCTTGATGTTAATTTTAGGCACCAGTGCGGTATCTGCAAAACAATACTATAAATGGGTCGATGCAAAAGGTTCGACGCATTACACCACCACACCTCCACCTAAAACTGCAAAAAAACAAGGAAAGGTCGATACCTACGGCTGGAAAAATTCAGCACCTACTATTGCCATTCCTGCAAATTCTACTGCGAACCCTGAGCCTACTGCTGCAAATGCAACAAACCAACAAGCGACACCAACCGCAAATCATCCTGCAGGAAATCCAGCCATGGATCAGCAACAACGTGAAGCCAATGCAGCTTTAAATCAGGCACAACAAGAACGTGCCAACCCACAAGTTTTTTAAGTTTTAAGCCATAAAGTACGACTCGCTTAAATTTTCCTGCACAATCCAACGCGCAAAATTCAATTTAGCTGCATTTTGCGCTATGCTGTGTGACACACTTTTTTTAACCGTTTATTCCTGATTTAACCTTATGACTACTCACATTGACCCTGAATATCAAGCCAGTGCGATTGAACCCCAAGTCCAAAGCGACTGGGAATCTCGTAAAGCCTTTAAAGTTGCCGACACAGTCGAAGGTCCACATCGTTATATCCTCTCGATGTTCCCTTACCCAAGCGGCAAACTGCACATGGGTCACGTGCGTAACTACACCATTGGTGATGTAATTAGCCGTTTTCACCGTTTAAAAGGTGAAACAGTCTTACAACCTATGGGTTGGGATGCTTTTGGTTTACCTGCTGAAAACGCAGCGATTGCGCATCAGGTTGCCCCAGCTAAATGGACTTTTGAAAATATCGCCTACATGCGCGACCAATTGAAAAAACTAGGTTTGGCAGTAGATTGGGATCGTGAATTTGCCACTTGCACCCCAGAGTATTACCACTGGGAACAATGGTTATTCGTGCAACTGTATAAAAAAGGGTTAATTTATCGCAAACTCTCGACAGTCAACTGGGATCCTGTCGATCAAACAGTTTTGGCCAATGAACAGGTCGAAAATGGTCGTGGTTGGCGTTCAGGTGCATTGGTAGAAAAACGCGATATTCCAATGTACTACTTCCGCATTACCGATTATGCCCAAGAATTATTAGACGATTTAGAAACTTTAAAAGATGGTTGGCCACAGCAAGTCTTGACCATGCAGCGCAACTGGATTGGGCGTTCGCAAGGGATGGAAATCACATTCCCATCGGCAAATCCTGAAATTTATGCAGATGGTCTGACTGTATTTACAACGCGTGCTGACACGTTAATGGGTGCAACTTATGTGGCTGTTGCTGCAGAACATCCAATGGCGTTAAAAGCAGCAGAAAATAATGCACAATTAAAAGCCTTTATTGAAGAATGCCGCATGGGTTCTGTGGCAGAAGCTGACCTTGCCACTGCCGAAAAAAAAGGTATGGCGACTGGCTTGTTTGTGAAGCATCCAGTAACGGGTAAAGAATTGCCAGTGTGGATTGCCAACTATGTGTTGATGTCTTACGGTTCTGGTGCGGTGATGGCTGTACCTTCGCACGATGAGCGTGATTTTGAGTTTGCCAATAAATTCCAATTGCCAATTATTCAGGTGATTGATGCCAAAGGTGCAGACGATGCGGACTTTGACACAACCCAATGGCAAGAATGGTACGGTTCTAAAGAAGGTAAACTGGTCAATTCAGGCGAATTTGATGGTTTAGATTTCCAAGCGGCTTTTGATGCACTTTTAGCGAAATTAGAGCCACAAGGTTTAGCCAACGTAAAAGTACAATTCCGTTTACGTGACTGGGGTGTTTCACGCCAACGTTACTGGGGTTGCCCAATTCCAATGATCAACTGTGAAAAATGTGGACAAGTTCCAGTTCCAGAAGATCAGCTTCCTGTCATTTTACCTACCGATGTTGTGCCAGATGGCTCAGGCAACCCGTTAAATAAAATGCCTGAATTCTATCAAACCACTTGCCCATGCTGTGGTGGCGAAGCACGTCGTGAAACCGATACCTTAGATACTTTTGTAGAATCATCTTGGTATTATGCACGTTATGCATCTCCAGATTTTACAGGTGGTATGGTCAAGCCTGAAGCTGCACAAACTTGGTTGCCAGTTAATCAATATATTGGTGGTGTAGAACACGCCATCTTGCACTTATTGTACGCGCGTTTCTTCCACAAACTTATGCGTGATGAAGGCGTGGTACAAGGCAATGAGCCATTTACCAACTTGCTGACTCAAGGCATGGTCTTGGCTGACACCTTCTACCGCGAAGCAGAAAGCGGCAAGAAAACTTGGTTTAACCCTGCCGATATTGAGCTTGAAAAAGACGAAAAAGGTCGCGTTCTTTCGGCTAAATACATAGGCGATGGTCAAGCTGTGATTGTTGGTGGTCAGGAAAAAATGTCGAAATCGAAAAATAACGGTATCGACCCACAAGCCATTATTGACCAATACGGCGCAGATACTGCACGTGTATTTATGATGTTCGCTGCACCACCAGATCAGTCTTTAGAATGGTCAGATGCAGGCGTTGAAGGTGCTAACCGCTTCTTAAAACGTGTTTGGCGTTTGGCGGCAGGTTTCCTTGAAAAAGGCAGCAATGCAACTGCAATTGACAGCAGCAAACTTGCTACAGCAGCACAAGACTTACGTCGCAAAACCCATGAAACCATTCAAAAAGTGGGCGATGATATTGAACGTCGTCATGCGTTCAACACTGCAATTGCAGCATTGATGGAACTCTTGAATGCTTGCAACAAGTTTGAAGCACAGAATGAACAAGACCTTGCGGTTGAACGCGAAGCAATTGTGACGTTATTGACCTTGCTTGCGCCATTTGCACCACACTTGAGCCAAACCTTGTTGGCAGAGTTCGGAATTGAATTAACCTCCACCCTATTCCCTGTGGTCGATGAGTCTGCATTAACCCGCAATACTCAAACGATTGTGGTGCAGGTAAATGGTAAATTACGTGGCAAGCTTGATGTAGCAGTAGATGCATCTAAAGAAGACATTCTTGCACTTGCCAAAGCGTTACCAGAAGTACAACCATTCTTGACTGGGCCAACCAAGAAAGAAATTGTGGTACCGAATAAGCTAGTGAATTTGGTGGTTTAAGTGCTTTTAAACCTCCCTTTTTTAAAGGGAGGTTTGGAGGGATTTTATAAAACAATCCCCCTAAACCCTCCTACAAAAAAGGAATTAAAACAATTTCCAAACAAAGCCCGTTGTCAGTCAACGGGCTTTGCACCTACAATCAAGATATTCTCAACTTCCGCTTTTAAACTTTCAAGAATATTACAGAGGACAACACATGCACTTTAGCCAACGTTTAGCAGTCATTGTTTTAACTTGTGGACTCAGTGCTGGCTTAGTCGGCTGTGGTTTTCATTTAAAAGGCACCAATCCAAGCATTGCACCTGTGGCCTATTCAAAAATGAGTCTGGCACTCCCTAGCAATGCCGAAGAGTTAGAAGAAAAGCTCTCTGTTCACATGGGCACAGCAGGCGTCCAACTCAGTAATGACCCAAATGCTTACGTGTTGCGTGTATTGGAATACACTCCACGTCGCCTAGAATTGAATGGTAAATTGGTCGAAACTTTATTACGTTTAAGTGTGACGTTCCGCATTGAAGATGCTCAAGGCAACTCTGTGACTGAACCCCGTACCGTCATGGCAAGCCGTAGTTACCAGTATGATGTGGCAACTGTAAACACTGATGATCAGGAACAAAAATTTTTAAGAGAAGTGATTATTGATGATGTTGCGCAGCAAATTGTGCGTCAAATTTCATCTAACCGCTTACCTTTGGTCAATCCACCAGTTTACACACCTAGTAAATAAGCGACTTGAGTTCAGATTAATCTATGAAACTTGACTATCTACAAGCCCTCAAACGTGTTGATGAAGCACGTGGCGCATGGATTTTGCATGGTCAAGAACCTTTACTCGAGCAAAACTTGCTGGATGCTTTTCGTGCAAGTTGGCAAAAACAAGAGATCGAACGCCAACGCTATGATTTAAATAGCGTTAGCGACTGGAAAAATGTATTTAATGCTTTAAATAGCTTGTCGTTGTTTTCTAGCCAACTGGCCGTAGAAGTGCACGGCAACATCAAGCCTGATGCCACCACCCTAAAACAACTGAAAAGCTATATTCAGCATAATGAACAGAATTTGCTGTTGATGGTCATGCCTAAACAGGACAGCAACAGCTTAAAATCCAGTTTTTTCCAGTTGATTGATGCCAACGGAGTCAATGTTGCGCTGACCGCCAATTACCCCAAAGATCGACAGCAGATTTTGGCCATAGAAGCAGAAAAATTAGGTATCCAATTAGGACATGATGCGTGGCAATGGTTGGAACAACATCATGAACACAACCTTTTGGCTGCCAAAAATAGCTTAATGCGGGTCAGTGACACCTTTCCTGAAATTCAGCAGATTCAGATTGAACATTTACATGCCTGTTTACAAGATCAATCCCGTTATAGCACTTATGATTTAAATGATGCTTTACTGGCCGGCAATCTGGCGCAGTCCATGAAAATTTTCCAATACTTAATCGCTTCGGGCGAAGCCATGAGTTTGATTTTATGGAGCATCAGCAAAGAAATGCGCCTGCTGATGCAATTATTTGAACAACCACAAAATGCTTTGCAACTGGGTATCTGGAAAAACAAAGTCAGTGTTTATCAGCAAGCTTTGCGACGTTTAAATCCAAATAGTTTCTTGCAATGGCCCGCCCTGTTATTGCGTATTGATGCCGCCATAAAAGGGATGTCCAAAGAAAACCCTGAACATCTGGTGCTTCAAGCGATTACTGAATTGTGCGGTAAAACCCTGTTTGCGACATCACCTGCCTAATAGCTTAAGTTAAATTCTTAAGGCTCTAGACTAACATATCTATTCTGCTAGTCTAGAGCCTTCTTAATTTAGACGGTTGATGAAAATTCAAACCTAGCTAAAGAAACGCGCAAACCAACTTTTACCTTTCTTTTGTTCTTGCGAACGCAAATAATGCAGCATATTGTCACGCACAGCATCGGCATAGTCCTGATCATCATGCTGAATATGGTTAATCAACCATTTAGACAACAAACGATGCAAGTCATCTTCTACCGATTCGCCATTGACAAAACGCTGACGGCAATCATTCAAACGCTTCACAAAGAGTGCGTGAATACCACGATGCGATGGTAAGAATTGATAATTGACCTGTGACAACAAGTTTTCTTCAAAGCTAAAATGCGATTCGGTATAGTCAATCAAGTCATCAAAAACTTCTTTGATTTGCTCCCGCGCACCTATCGCCCGAATTTGTTCCAACGTATTAATATAGTCCAGAATTTGTCGATGTTGATTGTCAATCACATCAATTCCGATATTAAATTTCTCACACCACTCCATGATTTACCTCTCAGATTTTTTGCTTAAAGTCGTGTTTTATTGCATCGTCTCGATGCCGTATTATCCTATATTATCCTAATGATTAAATCCATAGTTATTAGGACTTACGCACTATTACTTATAGATTCTCTGTGGTAGCAGATGATTTTTATCGAGAATAAAGTCATCAATGAAGTTTTTGATCATTGGTCTAAATAATTTCTTCTGCCAACGATATATATT
>NZ_JBWKMK010000007.1:0-48594 GCF_056431365.1 Acinetobacter seohaensis | reverse complement strand
TTCGCAAGAGATGCGATGGATGTCTGGTGATTTGTAGTCATAAATTTTAGTCCCCACTTGTTTTTAAGTGGGGACTAAATTAAGGCTTATAGGATGAATTCATAAGGTGTGTTCAGCGGACGCTTACGAATTAATGACGCTTCGCCAACAAGCTATTCGACAGACGATTTAACCATTGTGGGCTAATACTCGAAAGTTGCATTAGGGTTTTGGCTTTTAAACCGACCGCACGATGCGTATTGGTCAGAATCGAATCTTTAACCGTCGCTTGTTGATACACCACCTGGGCGACATCTTCTGTCGATAAATGCACGCCCATGTTTTGAATGGTGGCTGCATCCATATCTTTCACCATTGCAGTTTGTACAAATAGCGGCATGACATCTAAGACCCGAATGCCGTATTTTTGCCACTCTATATCTAAACCTTCCGTAATGCCACGTACTGCAAATTTGGAAGCAGAATAAGAAATTAAATCGGCTTGTCCATAAATCGCAGATGCCGAAGACAGGTTAATCACCCGTGCAAAACTTGCTTGTTTTAAATAAGGCAAAGCCGCATGACAACCGTTTAATACACCATTCACATTCACTGCCATAGTCCGATGATGCGCTTCTATGGGTGTGTCTTCAAATGCGCCTGAGTAGAGAATTCCTGCATTATTCACCAAAATATTCAATTCACCTGCCCATTGGCAAAAATCGGATAACGCAGCTTGCCAACTGGCATAGTCTGCTACATCAAGCAAACCTGCATGTGCACGCTCACCCAATTGTTCTGCTAATTGCTGTGCTTGTGCGAGATGAATATCATAAATACCGACACGGTAACCTTGTTGATAAAACAATTGTGCGATTGCGGCACCAATGCCTTGTGCAGCGCCACTAATCAAGATACTGTGCATTTGAACTTGCTCCCTGATGTTATTTTTGTTGTGCATATCGTCCTTGCCATCTGAGCATAACAAAAAAATGGTGCATTCGTGCAATAAATTGAAATAAGGAACAACCCATGCAGCAATTGCTTTCAATCATGCAACAGTTACGTCAACAATGCCCGTGGGATCAAAAACAAACCCCAGAAAGTTTGACTAAATACGCGATTGAAGAAGCTTATGAAGTTGAAGCGGCAGTGCGTTCAGGCAAGGTAGATGATGTACGTGATGAGCTGGGTGATTTGTTGTTGCAAGTGGTGTTTCAGGCACAAATGTATAGCGAGCAAGGTGCATTTGATTTTCAAGATGTGGTACAAGCCATTTGCGATAAATTAATTCGTCGGCATCCACATGTGTTTCAGGCAGAACAGTTTGCGCAGCTTAGCGCAGAAGATGTCGCTGCCTTATGGAAAACCATCAAACAACAAGAAAAACAGGGTAAAGCAAAGTCACGTTTAGATGAGGTGAAACATGCACCCGCTTTGGTGCAGGCACAGCAAATTCAGCAGCATGCGGCACAATTGGGCTTTGACTTTCATACCGTGCAAGATGCGTATGGCAAGTTAGAAGAAGAATTGCAAGAATTACAACAGGCGATTCAACAGCAACAATCCGATGAAATACAGGATGAGTTAGGGGATTGTTTGTTTTCTTTAATCAATGTTGGGCGTAAACTTGGCGTGTCCAGTGAGTTGGCATTATTGGGCACAATTCATAAATTTAGAACACGCTTTGCTTACATTGAAGATCAGGCCGAATTACAACAAAAAACAATAGAAGATATGACTTTAGAAGAAATGGATCAACTTTGGGAGCAGGCAAAACAACAATTAAAATGACAGGTTTTGTGGCAACATGAATATATCGCAGCAATTAAAAGTTTCTTTTCGCTTTTTTTCTTTCGGATGGCAGTACTGGCTTGCATTGCTGTTATGCAGTATCAGTGTATGGACTACAGCACAAAATGTGCAATCTAAGCCTGCGCAGGTGGGTGGGCACAGCTATGATCAAAACTATTTAAAATGGAAAGCGCAGCAAGCCGCGCAAGATCAGCGTTTAAGTGCGGCTCAAACCACATCATCAAGCGCAGAACATTATTTAGCACGTCCTACTCAGCAAAGTGCGCATACAAATCAAGTGCGTTTAAATAGCGCTTCACTAGAACAATTGCAGCAATTGTCTGGGGTGGGCATGAAAAAAGCACAAGCGATTGTGGAATATCGAAAACAAAATGGAAAATTCCAAAGTATTGAAGAACTTCAGCAAGTCAAAGGGATTGGGTCTGCCTTATTTGCCAAGAATAAACACAAGTTGGCATTGTAGCTGCAAGCAGAATTTTAGCACTGCACATTGCAAAATTAGCATGTGAATCAAATTGCCCTTTGATTGTGTTAGAGATATGATTAGCGACATCTTATCTGTTTTACGTTCAGACGTAGGAGACAGCGTCTTTTGCAAACTTTGCGCGCGTCAAAATGTGGTTTATCTACCGCTCAATTACCTTCTTCCATTTTAGATGTTCTAGATGCTTTAACCAAAGCAGGCTATGAAGCCTATATCGTCGGTGGTGGAGTTCGTGACTTAATGTTAGGGCTAAATCCGAAGGATTTTGATGCCGTAACCAATGCCACACCCTCACAAGTGAAAGAAGTTTTCGGACGACGTTGCCGAATTATTGGACGACGTTTTGAGCTGGCGCATGTCTATGCAGGGCGTGAACTAATTGAAGTGGCCACTTTCCGTGCGCCACCGAAAAAAGCTGTGACTTCTGCGGCGGGGATGATTCTGCGCGATAATAACTGGGGCACAATCGAGCAAGATTTTGCCCGTCGTGACTTTTCAATCAATGCGTTGTATTACCAGCCACGCAAAGGCATCGTGTTAGATTTTTGCAATGCCGTAGATGATATAAAGCACAGAAACTTGCGTTTATTGGGCGAACCAACTTTACGTTTTGAAGAAGACCCAGTGCGTATGCTGCGTACTTTGCGTTTTGCTGCCAAATTAAATTTCAATATTGATCCAAAAATTCTTAAAATTTTTACGCCTGAAATGACGCAGTTATTGCGTGATGTATCGCCACACCGTTTATATGATGAGTCGCAAAAACTCTTTACGATGGGGCATTTAAATAAAGTGCTGCCGATGTTGATTGAGTTTGGTATTTGGCGTCAGTTATTTGCCGACATCAAGCCAGACATCAACTCATTTATTGAACGTGCAGCAAAAAATACCGATCAACGGATTGCGATTGGTAAAACCATCAACCCTGCATTTTTCTATGCGGTGCTGTTGTGGCAACCGTTTTTAGAGCGTTGTGACTTTTATCTTTCTAAAGGTGTGGTGGCAGCCGAAGCGCGAGCCCAAGCAGGTTTAGATGTACTGAAACGTCAGGCGACACGTACCATTATTCCTCGTTTTGCTGAAACTTTTATTCGTGAAGTTTGGGAAATGCAAACCCGTTTATTGCAACCGAAACCACAGCAAATTGAAGCATTGTCTGGGCATGCGCGTTTCCGTGCAGGTTTTGACTTTTTATTACTGCGTGAAAAAGCAGGCGATAGCTCGACTTTAGGAATGGGTCAGTGGTGGGATGCCTACCAGCTTATGAGCACCGATGAAAAAGAACGTGCGATTGCCCAATATAACCGATTACGTGCCAAGAGCCGCCGTAAAACAGCGCAAGAACCTGTTGATGTGGCACCAGCAACACATGCTGCCGATATGCAGATTGAACCCTTGGTGAATGAGCCTGAGCCTCGTAGTCGACGTGCGCGTAAAGCCAAACAGTATGAAGAAAATCGGGCGCAATTGACTGCTACAGCAAACGGTTCAGGTATTGGTGCAGATCATCCGATTTTAAAACGTAAACGTGTGCAACGTGATTTAAGCCAAGTGATTTTTGGGCCAACACAATGAGCAACATCACCTATATTGGTTTAGGCAGTAATTTGGGCGATTCGCGTCAAATTTTGACTGAAGCGGTGCAAAAACTGGCAACTTTGGGGCAAGTGCAGACTTCTAAACTGTATCAAAGCCCACCAATGGGGCCACAAGATCAGCCTAATTATTTGAATGCTGTGGTACGTTTAGATACCGAACTTGAAGCCTTGGCATTGTTAGATGAATTACAGCATTTTGAACAAGAGTCGGGTCGGGTGCGTTTACGTCATTGGGGTGAGCGTACGCTAGATTTAGACTTGTTGATTTATGCTGATGCCAACATTCAAAATGAACGTCTGACTGTACCGCATGTGGGGGTGTTAGATCGTGATTTTGTCGTCATCCCGTTGTTAGATTTGGATGCTAACTTAAGCGTTAAGGGACAATTATTAAAACACTCGCCATTGCTTGAACATCCGAGCTTAACTGTTGTAGATGCCAGCAATTGGGCAGGGCTATAAAGTTTTAAATTAAGCATGCGTGATGCTTTTTCCATAGAGGAATATTTTCATGATTAGTTTAAGTGACCTAAGAAAATTTAAAGCGGAAGGTCGAAAATTCTCCTGCCTGACTTGCTATGATGCAAGCATGGCGAAAGCAATGGAAATTGCTGAAATTGATACGATTTTAATTGGCGATTCTTTGGGGATGTCCATTCAGGGGCGTGACTCAACCTTGCCTGTCAGCGTGGCGGATATGGCTTATCATACTGCGGCGGTGCGTCGTGGTAATCAACATGCTTTTATTTTGACTGACTTGCCATTTATGAGTTATGCCACCTTAAATGATGCATTGCAAAGCTCGAAAGAGGTGATGCAAGCGGGTGCACAAATGGTCAAAATGGAAGGTGGTGCATGGCTCAGCGAAACCGTTGCAACACTGACCCGTAATGGTATTCCTGTCTGTGTACATTTAGGTTTAACGCCACAATCGGTGCATGTATTTGGCGGTTATAAATTACAGGCACGTACCCGCGAAGCTGCAGATAAACTGATTGCTGACTGTAAAGCTGTGGTAGAAGCAGGCGCGGCGATTCTGTTACTAGAATGTGTGCCAGCACAGCTAGGTCAAGAAATTTCTGCCTTGTTCCCTGAAATTCCAGTGATTGGGATTGGTGCAGGTGCAGACACTGACGGTCAGGTACTAGTGGTGCAAGACATGCTGGGGCTGACTTTTGGTCGTGTCGCAAAATTTGTACGTAACTTTATGAAAGAACAAGCGGGTGAAACTGCCATTTTGGATGCGTTTAAAGCCTATCATGCTGCAGTTCAAGATGGTTCTTTCCCAGCACGTGAACAAACTTTCCAAGTCGAGTTGTAATATGAAAACTGAAACCACAATTCAAGGCTTAGCGGCTTCATTACAGCCTGCACGCGCTGCGCGTAAAACCATTGGTTTTGTTCCGACCATGGGCAATTTGCACGAAGGGCATTTGACCTTGGTGCGCGAAGCGAAAAAAATATGTGATGTGGTGGTGGTCAGTATTTTTGTCAATCCAATTCAATTTGGCCCTAATGAAGACTTTGACAGTTATCCGCGAACTTTAGACCAAGACAGCCAATTGTTGGCAGAGGTCGGTTGCGACATTATTTTTGCGCCTTCAGTTGAGCAAATGTATGGTAACAAACCACGTTTGACCAATATTTCAGTGAGTGAGATTACGGCAGACTTGTGTGGCTTGCAGCGTCTTGGACACTTTGATGGTGTTGCGGTGGTCGTGACCAAATTATTCAATATGGTACAGCCAAACTATGCTTTCTTTGGTGAAAAAGACTATCAACAACTGGCAGTCATTCGTCAGTTTGTACGTGACTTGAATATTCCGCTAGAAGTGATTGGTGTGCCAATTGTACGTGCAGCAGATGGTTTGGCACTTAGTTCACGCAATGGGTATTTGAGCGCTGAACAGCGTCAAATTGCACCGACAATCTATCAAAGTTTAAAGGCTGCTGCACAAGCATTACAGCAAGGTGAAACTTTGTCACAAGTGTTAGCGAATATTAAAGCAACATTGACAGCAGCAGGCTTTGTTGTGGACTATGTAGAGGCGCGTACAACAGAATTGCAGAAAATTGAAGCATTTAGTGAAGATCTGGTGTTGTTCGTTGCAGCAAAATTGGGCAATACACGTTTAATTGATAATTTGCAGGTCAAACATTCTGCATAGCTGGCAATAGAAGGGTTGCATGCCATGAAACGTATTTTGATCGTGACAGGTCAATCGGGTTCAGGAAAATCTTCGGCATTACAAGTGTTGGAAGATTTGGGTTATTATTGTATTGATAATTTACCTTTGGCATTGCTCCCCGAAATTGTGGATAAACTGGATCAGGAAAATAACTTGGAGCAGTTGGCATTGGGGGTAGATGTACGCAGCACCCGTGCCGACTTGCAAGAGTTTGATTTGGTATTTGAGCAACTGCAAAAGCATGGTTCAGTCGATATTATTTATCTGACCACGCAAGATCAGGAATTGATTGCCCGTTTTAGCGCATCACGCCGTCCGCATCCACTCTCTAGCCGTTTTAAAAGCTTGAATGAATGTATTCAAGAAGAAAAAAACTTGTTGATGCCGATTCAGTTCCGCTCTACGGTTCATATTGATACCACTGACAAAAGTGTGCATGATCTAAAACACGTATTGTTGTCTAAGCTTGGACAAACCGACAATCTTATTGTAATTTTACAATCCTTTGGCTATAAGCACGGAATTCCTTTAGATGCCGATTATGTGTTTGATGTGCGCCATTTGCCTAATCCACATTGGGATTTGGAGCTCAGGAAATATTCAGGCTTAGATGCCCCTGTGCAGGAATTTTTGCAACAAAGTTCACAAACGCATGAAATGTTTCACGACATTCAGCAGTTTTTAGAAAAATGGTTGCCAGCCTTTGCCGAAGGGCATCGACACTACATTACCATTTCAATTGGCTGTACGGGTGGGCAACACCGTTCTGTCTATATCGTTGATAGACTAAAAAAAGCACTTGAGGCAAAATGGTCTATTCAAGTCTTACACCGAGAAATGAAGCACTGGTCATGATTGACACAACTGTTGACGTAATTAATAAACTAGGTTTACATGCACGGGCATCTGGGAAACTGATTGAAGTGACCACCAAATTCCGTTCGTCAATCCAAATTGGTAAAGGCGACAAATTGGTTGATGCCAAAAATATTATGTCCTTGCTCATGTTAGGTGCAGGCAAGGGAACTACTTTACGCTTGGTGATTGATGGTGCAGATGAAGAAAAAGCTTTATCTGATATTCAAGCACTGTTTGCAGCAAAATTTTACGAGGCAGATTAATCGTGGCACGTCGACCGCAACGTTTTACCGAAGATGACTTTGAATCTTTAGAAGGGCGTGCAAGTAAAACCGAACAGAAAAAAGCCGTACAACGTATGGCCGCGCTTGGCGAACAATTGGCGCAGTTAAGTACTAAACAAATTCAAAAACTTCCAGTAGAAGAGCGTTTAATTGATGCTTTACTGGAATTGCAAAGTATTACTTCACATGAAGCACGTCGTCGTCAGTGTCAGCGTATTGGTAAATTGTTGCGTAATGAAGATGAAAGCGTAATTTTGTCTTATTTGACGCCGCAGCAAGGTGCGAAAAAAACCGCACAGTTACAGCGTTGGGTAGAGCGAATTATTAAAGACGGCGACCCTGTGATTAATGATTTTAGTAAAACCTATAAAGCAGCTGAGCGTCATACGCTGCGTCAGCATGTGTTGCGTATCCACCGTGATATGAAACAGGAAGTGTCTGCGGAAGAACTTGAAGCATCTAAGCTCAAGTTGTTTAACTATGTGCAGCAAGTGGCTTTGCTGTCAGAAAACTAAGCTATCAGAGAACCAAGTGATCAAACGCGAGCTTGTCTGATTGCAATAAAAAACGACTCATAACGAGTCGTTTTTTATTGTCTTTTATGTGTAAGGATTTTCAAATTTTAGCCGAACTCACCGACTGAACGCTCTTTGGCCCATTCACGCAGTACAAATTTTTGTAATTTACCTGTCGATGTTTTTGGAATTTCAGTAATCACCACATCCTTTGGTACTTTAAAACGCGCCAAATGTTGACTGCAATAGGCAATAATTTCTTCAGGGCTGACCTGCTTGCCTTCTTTCAGTTCAATATAGGCACACGGGACTTCCTGCCAACGTGGATCTGGTTTTGCCACCACTGCGGCTGTCAAAACCGCAGGATGTTGATACAGCACCTCCTCCACTTCGAGTGACGAAATATTTTCACCCCCTGAAATAATCACATCTTTAGAACGGTCAGTAATTTTGGCGTAGCCATCGGGTTGGCAGACGGCTAAATCACCTGTATGAAACCAACCGCCTGCAAATGCTTCTGCGGTAGCTTTTGGGTTTTTCAAATAGCCTTTCATCACGATATTGCCACGGAACATAATTTCGCCCATGGTTTTGCCGTCTTTTGGTACAGGTTGCATGGTTTCTGGGTCTAAAACTTTCATGCCATCTTGCAGCGGATAAGGCACGCCTTGACGCGAATGTAATTGTGCTTGTTCTTGAATGGATAGGTCGCTCCAGCCTGCTTGAGAAGCACACAGCGCAGATGGGCCATAGGTTTCAGTTAAGCCATAAACGTGAGTTACGTTAATGCCAATATTGCGCATACCTTCAATAATTGCTGCTGGCGGTGCAGCACCCGCAACCATCACTTCAACACGGTGATCAAACTGGGTCTTTTTCTCCTCAGGGGTGTTGATGAGCATCGACAAGACAATTGGCGCACCGCAGAAATAATCGACTTTGTGCTCTGCAATTAATTTAAAAATCAGTTCAGGGTCGACTTTACGTAAGCAGATATTGGTGCCACCGTTGGCTGCCATCGTCCATGCAAAGCACCAGCCATTACAGTGGAATAGGGGCAGTGTCCATAGGTAGGTTGCACGTGGGGTCATCCCGCAGGCAATAATATTACTGGCTGCATTAATGTAGGCACCGCGATGATGATAGACCACGCCTTTCGGGTTGCCTGTCGTGCCAGACGTATAGTTCAGGCTAATTGCATCCCATTCATCTTGTGGTAAATGCCATTCAAAATTTGGGTCACCTGCAGCCAGCCAAGTTTCGTATTCAATCTGTCCGATGCTAAGGGCATTGGCAGCATGCTCATATTCTGCATCGTTGACATCAATCACGTAAATTTCATGATTGACCATCGCTAAGGCTTCTTGTGCCAAAGCCGCAAATTCAGGGTCAACCAAAAGCACTTTGGATTCTGCATGATCGAGCATAAACGCCAGTGTTTTGGCATCTAAACGAGTGTTTAGTGTGTTCAGCACTGCACCCGCCATTGGCACAGCAAAGTGTGCTTCTAGCATGGCAGGAACATTCGGAAGCAGCACCGAAACAGTGTCATTTTTGCTGATGCCTAAATTTTGAAGTTGATGTGCAAATTGGCAGCAGCGCAAATAAGTTTCGCGCCAGGTAATTTGACGTGAACCGTGAATAATCGCGTTTTGGTGCGGGTAAATATAAGCTGCCCGTTCTAAGTAACGTAACGGGGACAAGGCGACAAAGTTCGCAGGGGTACGCGGTAATTCATCGTATGCGCTGACCATTGTTATTCTCCATAATATGTGTCGTTATTTTATCCAACTTAAAAAGATAGGGATTTTATGGCAGCTTTGCAGTTATGCTTTAGTCGAAAATCTGTTGTTTTTGTTTTGAATCGCTTGTAAGTACATTTAAAAAATAGTTTAAGTAAAATTTAGCAGCTATTTTTTATTCAATAAAAATAGTAGCTTATTGGAAAATATTAACTTATTCTGTCATTTGGCTTTTATAGAGTGATGGGCTGAGACCTGTCCAACGCTTAAATGCACGTCGAAATTCGCGTAATTCACTAAAGCCAAGTTGTTGGCTAATTTCAGTCATGCTCAAAGGCTGTTGTAGCAGTTGTTTGGCTTTATTTTCCAAAACGTGTTGGCGCAGGTTTTGGAAGTTGCAGCCTTCGGCAAGTAATTGTCTGCGTAAATGTCTTTCGCTCATTTGAAAATGTTGTGCCGCTTGGTGCATATCAAAGTGCTGAGGTAAATGCTGTTCGATTAGATAACTCAACACGTGTGCATATTGCTGTTGATTAATCGCCTGCATATCCTGATACGCTTGTTGGCAGACACGCAGGGCGGTGCTGTAATTGGCGGCACTAGAGGTTTTAATTTGGCGTCCTAAAATCTCTGGTCGGAACACCAAAGCATTCATGTATGATGAAAAGTGCAGAGGACATTGATAATGCACCTGATAAGCCTCTAAATAGTCGGGTTGGGCAAAACTAAAATGCACTTCGACCAAATCTTGATGATTGCCAAGCATGACGTCTAAGCAGCTAACAATACTAGAGAGGACTTCATCGCAAAAAAAGCGCAGTAAGTTCCCCGTGGGATAACGCTCTTTCATCACCAGTGTAGGAGAGGTCGAGGAAAAATCGTACTCCAAATCCATCACACTGCCTGAAATGGGATGGTACTGCAGTCCTGTCTGTAAGGCTTCTACAACATTTTGACTGGACACCATGGCAAAACCGAGCATGCCCATGGAAATCAGCCCCTTGTCACGTCCAATTTCTAAGCCTAAATGTGCACATTGAGTGTCTTGCAGGGCGCGTGTCACCACTTTGCAAATATCTTGAAATGAAACAAAACCATTGCTTTGGACGATTTGATCAAGATCTTGAGAAATTCCCTGAAACCATGGTTGATAGGGGATCTGTTGTTCTTTGGCGTAATGAATCAGACCTGACAATAAGGCAGGCGGCACGTGCTGCAGCAAGTAGTTTGAAGTTGCTGACATAAGTCCGATTATCCCCCCATGCCATTGTCGCTTTGACCCTTATTTGCCGTGATGCAATTTTGTTTAATGGCGTTGATCAGCGTCATGACTGATTGTATAGATGAAAAGGAATACGATTGCAATGTATTTGGTGGGTTGGGATAAACAGGAAATTCATATTCAGCCAAAAGGGCTTGCCATGTTTGGTTATGGCAACTGGAAACATCGTGCCTATGAACAATGAACAGCTTTATTTGCCCGCAGTATTTGTATTCAAACCTTAGACAATGACTTATTAATTTTTTGCTGTCTGGATATGGGGTGTGTGACCTATGCCATGCGTCATTTAGCGATACAGCGTTTACAGCGTAAGCTGGGGGAGCGTTTTCAGCCGCAGCGTTTGGTATTGATGGCAACGCATACTCATTCTGCACCTGGCGGTTGTGCACATGAAGCGTTGTACAATATGCCCACACCTGGTTTTGTGCCTGAACATTTAAATGCAGTGGTCGATGCGATTGTGGGCAGTGTGCTCAAAGCTTTGGCGACCCAGAAAAAACCGATATTTATATGAGCAATGGTCGTTTTGCAGAAGAAACGCCAGTGGCATGGAATCGCTCTTTAACAGCGTATAACCGTAATCCTGATGTATCTCGTAGAACGCTGGAACAGGCACATTTGGCCTTAGATCGTGATATGCAATTGCTTGGTTTTTATCGCGAAGGTAATTTACAGGCAGTTTTTTCTTTATTTGGGGGGCATGCTACCTGTTTAAGCAGTCGTTTAAGCGCTCATGATGGTGATAACAAAGGTTATGCCGCACTTTGTACCGAGCGTGCACTGCAACAACGTGGGGTCAAAAATCCTGTAGCAATTTTTGCCCAAGCCGCAGCGGGTGATGTTTCTCCACATTATCATGGCCCTGAGCAGTCACAGGTACGTGCTGCAATGCGCGATGAAAAAGAATACGAATATACACAGCAAAATGGTCGCTATCAAAGTGAATTGGCACTGAAAGCTTTGGCACATAGAGGTACGCCGTTAATGGGAGCTTTAGATGCTGTGTGCCATTATGTCGATTTAAGCAATATTGAAATTCCAGTTGAATTTGCGATGGGGCAAACAGATGCAAAAACCAGTGCAGCCTGTCATGGTGCAGCATTTTTTGCAGGAACACCTGTAGATGGTGCAGGTGTGGCACAACCGATTTTTAAAGGTATGCAATGGTTAGCGCAGCGAGTGAAAAAGAAAAAGTTGAGTAATCCTCAAGCCGCAGATTATAGCTATTATCAACAGCTATATGCCTCACAAGGCCCCAAAGATATTGTGCTGGAATGTGGTTCTAAAACCATTTTTGGCAAGCCACTGAATCATTATCCTAAATTTTTAGACAAACTGATTGCAGAAATGAACAAGCAGGCCAGTGTAGGCGCAATTGATCATAGCTTGTTGGTACCGAATGTAGTGCCATTACAATTAATTAAAATTGGCGGCTTAACCTTGCTGTGCTGTCCTGGGGAAATTACTACTGTTGCAGCTAAGCGGCTCAAAGTAACCGTACAACAAGAATTGGAATCGACTCAAAAAGTATGGTTGGCTTCATATTGCAATGATTATATGGGCTATGTGACCACCTTCGAGGAATATCAACAACAAGCCTATGAAGGTGGTCACACTTTATATGGACAGTGGACTTTGGCAGCGTTGCAAACTAAATTTCAATATTTCGCAGAGCAATTGAATTTGCCTATTCCACAACGCGATACAGCATCGTTATTACCGCCCGCTGTACCTTTGGATGAATTAGAAAAAAGAACATATCGTGACAGTTTGAAAGCTAATGCGCTAAATGAATTGTAGTTTTTTTATACATTGTTCCATGTGAAACATATTCTAAATCATGTACTAGTCAGGAGGTTAATCTAAATCAATATGGATAGAGAGGTCATTTATCTCATCCATGTGTCTCTATTTTTTTAATGCGGTACTTTAAAAAGTAACGCAAAACAAACTGCAATAAAAATAAATGCCACGCAGAAAAAGGAAGGATTATGAAACAGCGTTGGAGTAACTGGTCTGGAAAGCAAACAGCCTATCCAGACTTTTTACAGCCGAAAAATGTAGATGAACTGAAAAAAATTGTGCGAAAGCACGACAAAATTAGAATGGTCGGAGCAGGGCATTCCTTTAGTCCCTTAGCCACAACCGATGATGTGATGGTGAATTTAGATCATATTCAGGGGGTGCATCAATTTAATGCACAAAAGCAGCAATGCACCTTACATGCAGGGACTCGGCTGTACAAACTGGGTGAATGTCTAGCTCCGATTCATCAGGCGCTGCAAAATCAGGGCGATATTGATCATCAGAGTTTGGCAGGTGTGGTTGCAACAGGAACACATGGCACAGGTGTGGATTTACCTTGTCTATCGGCTTTGGTGACTGATTTTGAACTGCTCACAGCAGAGGGTGAGGTGTTGCAATGTTCACCTGAACACAATGCTGAAATTTTTCAGGCAGGTCGGGTCGCGCTGGGCAGTTTTGGGGTGATGACCAAAATCACTTTACAAAACCGTTCGCGCTATAAACTCAAAGAGCAGCTACGTTTATGTGCCTTGAGTGATATTTATCAATATATAGACCGTTGGAAGCATCAACATCGCCATATTGAGTTTTGGGCATTTTTACACAGTGATCAGGTGATTTTAAAAACCTTAGATGAGAGCCGAGGATTGACGGATCCTCGTCCGCAACATTGGTTATCAGAAGACCGTTTATTAAATTTTTGTTCGGAAATAACCCGTGTTTTTCCACAGTTAAATCCGTATTTACAATCTTTGTTGGGCGTGTTTATCAAACCGAGTACTCATGTCGATTGGTCGAGTCAAATTTTCCCAACGCCACGCAATACCAAATTTAACGAAATGGAATACCAATTGCCTGCCGAGCAAGGTTTGGCGTGTTTAGAAGAATTATTGGCGGTTTTGAAACAACAGCGTGTCGCCATGTTTTTCCCAATCGAGTTTCGCTATGTCAAAGGCGATGATATTTGGCTGAGTCCTTTTTATGGACGGGATTCGGTGTCTATTTCAATCCACCAATTTTATAAACAAGATTGCCAACATATTTTTAAATGGGTCGAACCGATTTTACAAAAATATCAGGGACGTCCACATTGGGGCAAATTGCACAGTATGCAAGCGGATCAATTACGTGAGTTATATCCAAAATGGGATGATTTTATGCAACTTCGTGAGCAGCTTGATCCACAGCAAAAATGGATTAATCCATATTTAAGACAAATTTTCACGATTCCAAGTTTGAGTGCAGCGTGATGTTCAATAAACAACTCAAGCAATCGCAAAATAAGAGCATTCAATTAGGGAGCGTGACATGAAAAGTGATTATTTTCAGCAACTCACCCACAGTTTGCAGCAACAGGGTACAGGAACACCGCAACTGATTGTGGATATGGCACGTTTTCAGCATAACTTGGATTATGTTGCAGCCCATTTGCCTGCACGGTTGCAACCACGACTGGTGGTGAAATCGCTAGCGTGTTTGGAGATATTGCAACACGCAAGCCAAAGTCTGAATACGCAGCGTTTTATGTTGTTTCATCTGCCACATTTGTATGAAGTGATGCAGCACTTTCCACAAGCAGATGTACTGTTTGGCAAGCCAATGCCAATACGTGCGGTAGATGCTTTTTATCAGCAGGTGATGGCGTCTGCTGAGAATATCCAATTGCATTTACAATGGTTGGTTGATCAACCTGCACGTTTACAACAGTATTTACATTTGGCACAACAACGCCAGCTTTTTTTGAATATTAATCTTGAAATTGATATCGGTTTGCATCGTGGTGGGGCGCAAGATCATGCTGGATTTATGCAAATGCTGGAATTGATTCAGCAGCATCCACAACATTTAAAACTGTCAGGTTTGATGGGGTACGATGCGCATGTGGTGAAATTACCAAATGTATTTCATGCACAAGCCAAAGCCTATCAACACTCACAGCAGCAATATAGAAATTATAAACAACTGATTCAGCATCATTTTCCAAAGTTGTGGCAGGATGACTTGTGTTTTAACGGTGGTGGTAGCCTGACATTTATGCAGCATTGTCAGCACAGTGAATGTAATGATCTGGCTTTTGGTTCGATGTTGCTTAAACCCAGTGATTTTGATTTAAAAATCTTGTCAGATTTGCAATCGGCTTTGTGGATTGCAACACCTGTTTTAAAGGTATTGGCTGCGGTACAAGTGCCAGGCTTAGATCGTTTGCAGTCCTATTTGCCACAATCCAATCAAGCCGTTTTTGTTTATGGTGGCTATTGGATGGCAGATTATGTTTATCCTGAGAGCAGTCATCCACATGCTTTATACGGACGCAGTAGCAATCAAGAGTTGATTCAAGTACCCAAACAGCATCGCATCCAAATAGATGATTATGTATTTTTACGCCCGCAACAGAGTGAGGCGGTGTTGCCACAGTTTGAAGCGGTGTATGCCTATCAACATGGACAATTCACGCCGTGGGCAACCTTTAGGGAATAAAACAGCTGAAATGCCGATTCTTTGGCTTTTTTAGTACACAAAGGTTTAAACCTGTACGCAAGCCGTGTAAAATTTAAGGCGCTTTTTATTTATACACCGTTTTTATCTTTTGAGGGTCTCCCTTAATCATAATCTCGCGGTGATATGCTCCATGGTACGGGGCATCACTCCTTAAGGATTTTTATCTATGCCTATTATCACTTTGCCAAATGGCGATCAAAAACAGTTTGATCAAGCCGTATCTGTGATGGAAGTTGCTCAAAGCATCGGTCCGGGTCTTGCCAAAAATACAGTTGCTGGACGTGTGAATGATCGTTTGGTCGATGCCTGCGATTTAATTACCGAAGATGCAACCCTACAAATTATTACGCCTAAAGATGAAGAAGGCGTAGAGATTATCCGTCACTCATGTGCGCACTTAGTGGGGCATGCGGTAAAACAGCTTTTCCCTGAAGCGAAAATGGTGATTGGCCCTGTCATTGAAGAAGGTTTCTACTATGACATCTGGATGCCTCGTCCATTTACGTTAGATGATTTGGCAGCAATCGAAGAGCGTATGAAAAAGCTCATCGACCAAGATTATGATGTTGTGAAAAAAATGACCCCGCGTGATGAAGTAATTGCAGAATTCACAGCGCGTGGCGAAGAATATAAATTACGTTTGATTGCAGACATGCCAAACGAAACCCAAATGGGCTTGTACTATCATCAAGACTATTTGGATATGTGTCGTGGTCCACACGTTCCAAACACTAAATTCTTAAAGTCGTTCAAACTCACCAAAATTTCAGGCGCTTATTGGCGCGGTGATGCGAAAAACGAACAGTTACAACGTATTTATGGTACGGCTTGGGCGGACAAAAAACAGCTCGCGGCGTATATCAAACGTATTGAAGAAGCAGAAAAGCGTGACCACCGTAAAATTGGTAAAGCTTTGGACTTGTTCCATATGCAAGAAGAAGCACCAGGCATGGTGTTCTGGCATCCAAATGGCTGGACGATTTACCAAGTACTTGAGCAGTACATGCGTAAAGTACAACAAGACAACGGTTACCTAGAAATTCGTACCCCGCAAGTGGTCGATTTCACGCTATGGGAAAAATCAGGACATGCTGCCAACTACGCAGACAATATGTTCACTACCCATTCTGAAAACCGTAACTATGCAGTAAAACCAATGAACTGCCCATGTCACGTACAAGTCTTTAACCAAGGGTTAAAGTCATATCGTGATTTGCCAATTCGTCTGGCAGAATTTGGTTCATGTCACCGTAACGAGCCATCAGGTTCACTGCACGGCATTATGCGCGTACGTGGCTTTACTCAAGACGATGCCCACATTTTCTGTACCAAAGAACAAATTGGGCCAGAAGTTGCAGACTTCATCAAACTGACTTTAGATGTTTATAAAGATTTCGGTTTTGAAGAGGTGCAAATGAAACTGTCTACACGTCCTGAAAAACGTGTGGGAGATGATGCACTTTGGGATATGGCAGAAAAATCTTTGGCTGATGCCTTGGATGCTGCAGGTCTGGAATGGGAGTTACAACCGGGTGAAGGTGCGTTCTACGGCCCGAAAATTGAATTCTCACTGAAAGACTGCTTAGGTCGTGTGTGGCAATGTGGTACAATTCAGTGTGACTTTAACTTGCCTGAGCGTTTAGAGGCATCTTATGTCACTGAAGACAATGATCGTGATCAGCCTGTAATGTTGCACCGCGCAATTCTTGGCAGCTTTGAACGATTTATTGGTATACTTATTGAGCACTATGCAGGCTTTATGCCACCATGGTTAGCGCCAGTGCAAGCTTGTGTCATGAATATTACCGATTCACAAGCTGCTGCAAGTGAACAGGTCGTCGCAAAACTTAAAGAAAACGGTATTCGTGCTATTTCTGACTTGAGAAATGAGAAAATCGGCTTTAAGATTCGTGAGCGTACATTAGAGCGTATTCCATACTTACTGGTACTTGGGGACCGTGAAGTGGAAGAAGGAACGGTAAACGTCCGTACTCGCTCAGGAACAAATTTGGGTACTATGTCAATTGATGCTTTCATTGACCTAGTGAAAACAGCCGTCGCAGAACGCGGCCGGTATATTGTGGAGTAACAGCGATTAAACAGCCTGACCGTAATCAACAGGGCGGAAAATCTAACCGTCCTGCTTTGAATGATGAAATTCGTGCAAAAGAAGTCCGTCTTGTAGACGAAAATGGTGAGCAAAAAGGTATTGTAAGCTTGGCTGATGCATTACGCGCAGCAGAAAGCGTTGACCTTGACTTGGTGGAAATTGTGGCAAATGCCGAACCACCGGTGTGCAAAATCATGGACTTTAACAAGCATTTGTTTGATCTAAAGCAAAAGCAGAAAGAAGCGAAGAAAAAACAGCATCAAGTACAGGTGAAAGAAATCAAGCTCCGCCCTGCGACTGATGTTGGTGATTACAACGTAAAATTACGTGCAATTATCAAATTCCTTGAAGAAGGGAACAAGGTAAAAATCACTTTACGCTTCCGTGGTCGTGAAATGGCTCACCAACAGTTAGGTTTGGCTCAATTGCAAAAAGTTGAAGCAGATGTAATTGAATATGGTGTAGTTGAACAAGCACCAAAAATGGAAGGTCGTCAAATGGGTATGTTGCTTGGTCCTAAAAAGAAAAAGTAATCCCATCTTGAACAAAAGAAGCACTGCACCTTGGCGGTGCTTTTTTTTGCGTGATGAAAGTGAGCATCTATGTTTCATGTTTATGAGATATGCCATTCGATAAAAAAACTCTACGCAGCGACACGCAACAAACGCTTAAAAACATGCTATAACTAAAACCGCAGTAGAAGAATGCTGGTCAAAAAGCAAAAAAAGTAATGAAGGATAAAACATGATTGATCTTTATTATTGGGGCACCCCCAACGGTCATAAAATTAGTATTGCACTTGAAGAAATGGGTTTGGAATATCAAATTTTTCCCATCAATATTTCAGAAGATGATCAATTTCAGCCAGATTTTTTAAAAATTTCGCCCAATAATAAAATTCCTGCAATTGTCGATCAGAACGGTCCGCGTGGTGAGCCAATCTCTGTGTTTGAGTCGGGTGCAATTTTGCAATATCTAGGGCGCAAAACTGGCATGTTTTATCCTACCGATGAACAGGAGCGTGTTGAAGTAGAGCAGTGGCTCATGTGGCAAATGGGTGGTTTTGGTCCAATGTTAGGACAGAATCATCATTTTAGCCGTTATGCACCAGAGAAAATTCCTTATGCGATTGAACGCTATATCAATGAATCCAAGCGTTTGTATGGCGTGTTAAATAAGCAGTTGATGGGGCAAAAGTACGTGGCGGGCGAATATTCAATTGCTGATATGGCTATTTTGCCGTGGGCGTTACGTCATGACTGGCAAAATATTTCGCTGGAAGATTATCCGTATGTACAAGACTATATTACACGGCTGACTGCGCGCCCTGCAGTGCAGAAAGCACTCGCGATTCAAGTTTAAATCTACTTTTATGCTAAGATGCCAGCCACCTGATACCTCACTTTTTCAGGTGGCTTTTTTATTGGATGAGCTATGCAAGAATTTTTTTTAAACTTTACCAAGATTGTTGAGCAAAATGCCAAAGTGTATTGGAGCATTATTTTGGGCATTGTGTCTTGCTTGATCTTATTTGTGATCGAAGCATTTCATGTGCAGAATATGATTGCGGCTTTAAATAGCACAGATCAACAGGTTTTACGTGCTGCGATTGAGCCTGTTACTCAGCGTTATACATGGGCACGTGCGGCACTTATTTTGCTTAGTATTGTTTGGGCGAACTGGGAATATCGTAAAACCAAGCAGGCTTTAGGGCTTTAAATCGTCTATGCTTTGGACGCTGTTTGGTTTATTTTTATCTGCATTTGGTGCGGCAACTTTATTGCCTTTACAGTCCGAAGCTGTGTTGTTGGGGCTGTTATATGAAGGCAGCTATGCACCCATTTGGCTGATTAGCATTGCCAGTCTAGGTAATATTTTAGGTTCATGTGTGAACTGGTATTTGGGACTCAAGATCGAACATTATAAAGATAAAAAGTGGTTTCCTGTTTCGGCCACACAATTAGAAAAAGCACAGCACACTTACGCCAAATATGGGTTTTGGTCTTTATTACTCAGTTGGGTGCCGATTATTGGTGATCCAATTACGCTGATTGCAGGTTTAATGAAAGAACATTTTGCCCGTTTTGTGTTGATGGTGAGTCTAGCCAAAATCGGGCGTTATCTGTTTATTTATTTTGTTTATACATGGGTTTAAGCCAACCACCGCTTTACTGTCCCCATGTACACTTATGACTGTTCTTGTGTACCACACGTGTTTAAATCAAAATAAATTTCATCTTTTAATTTTGACTTTTTATACAGCCAAAATTGACGCGGTACATCTACTTGAGCAGCTTTCACTGCAGCTAAAACTTGTTGATCAAGCGCGTATTGTCCCGAACCTTGTGTCAATTTCACACGTTTCACTTCGCCATGCTTATTCACTTTGAGTTGAAACTTTAACTTGCGTGAGTGATTTTTTAAATCTTCCGCACTTAAGTTTAATTGTGGTTGACTACGATACTTAAATTGAACTTTTTGCTGTTGTTGCTGTGCTAACCATTGTTTAGATTGAAAATCAAACTGGCAATCTTCGTGCTGGTTATCCTGAAATCTTAAATTAAAGCTTTGAAAACCAATGGTCGGTACGGCAGTATCTTCTACATAGGTCGGTTGAATTTCAGCAGTGCGAACCGCTTGTAATAAGGCATCATCTAATTTTTTCAGCCCTGTACTTTCTTGAATAGTGGCTTGACTGATTTTGCCGGTTTCATCTGCATAAATACGCACAATTGCAGCTCGGTTTTGTTGATTTAAATCTTCATTTTTATATTTGGGTTGTGGAAACTTGCGCCATGCTAAGCGTGTGGTGAGATGAGCAGGCAAGGCAGCACTTTTTTGTACTTCGAGTGTGGCTTTTGGTGTCGATTTCTGCTGCGGTGGTTTTGCAAAAAGATGCGTCGCACTGAGTCCAAACAATAGAGTTATATATAGAGATGTTTTCATCATATTACGGTCTTTTTTATCTCACACAAGACGAGGCGAAGTATTGATGGAATTGTGGATAATCGCAAGGGTAATCCGCAACTTATTGCAAGTTTTTAGGGTGTTGATCTGCACAATTTTTGACAGAGCTTTAGCTTTATTTTGAATTGTAGTGGGTGTTCACAATTCCAGTATTTTTTCCTGAGTTGAATTACGGCAAATGAGTGAGGTAATGATCATTTTTTATTTAGCCAATATGCTTTTGTTTTAAGCAAAGATGCTTTAGAATACTCGCTCCCTTACCTGCAGGTCGTTTTTGCAATGGTGCAGACGTGCCGAACAGGTGTTTAAAGAGGTTGTTATGGCTAAGTTAAAAACTCGCCGTGGTGCAGCTAAACGTTTCAAAGCGACTGCTAACGGTTTCAAGCGTAAACAAGCGTTCAAACGCCACATTTTGACCAAAAAATCTGCTAAACGTATCCGTCAATTGCGCGGCTGTGTAATGGTTCACGTGAGTGACGTTGCTGCTGTTCGTGCTATGTGCCCATACATCTAAGGAGATTATAAATGGCTCGTGTAAAACGTGGTGTACAGGCTCATCGCCGTCATAAAAAAATTCTTGCTCGTGCTAAAGGTTACTATGGTGCTCGTTCACGCGTATATCGCGTAGCGTTCCAAGCGGTAATCAAAGCAGGTCAATACGCTTACCGTGACCGTCGTCAAAAGAAACGTCAATTCCGTGCTTTATGGATTGCGCGTATCAATGCGGGCGCTCGTCAAAATGGTTTATCGTACAGCCGTATGATCGCTGGCTTGAAAAAAGCACAAGTGATTATCGACCGTCGCGTACTTGCTGACATCGCTATGCATGACGCAGTTGCATTTGCTGCTTTAGCTACAAAAGCTAAAGATGCATTAGCTGCATAAGTCTTTATGACTTAAAAGAAAGACCGCATTTGCGGTCTTTTTTTATGCCTGAAATTTAGGGTCTCTGCCAAGTTTCATAACTCAATCTGAGAAATTTTTAGCCACAGCCTGAGCAAAAACAAGCACTGCTTTGTTTGCAGCGGAAGGCGCAGCGAAGGACAAGCATATTTTTTGCTGCTATTGCGTTATGTGCCAGTCATTTAGAATGACTAAATTTCCTGTCCCATGCCTTATATCAGCTAAAAAATATGCGTTGTCGCAAACATAGACGAATTGTCAACAGCCCCTAAGCTTATAAACCAAAATAATAGGCAGCTGCACAAATAACCACAGTCATTAAAATCAGTTTAATCACGGCAGATGTACCCACTTTATGCGTAGCTGCAGGTGTTGGTATTTGTGGTGAAGCGATGTTTTGTACTTGGCTAGGCGTTGATTCAAAAGGATCAGGTGTTTGCACTGGCGTGAGCTGTGCGGTCTGATAATGGTTCGCAACCTTGGTGATAAATTTGGCGTGTAAATCTTCAAGTTTCTGAGAAAAATGACGTAAATTGAGTTGTTCGCTTGGTTCAAGTTCTGTGCCATCGGCATGATAAGGATGCTGGATTTTATTCTGAATGTGTTGATCCAGTGCATCTAAACGATACAGCATCTGATGTGCATAGGCAGCAGGGTAGTCTGCGGGAATTAACGCCAAAGTTGGGTACATGCTTTCAGTTGCGTTTTGAGTAAGATCTACACCGAAATAAGGTTTAGCGCTTTGCTCTGGTTCAACAAACTCTGTAGCACAAGGATTTAAAAATAACTCGGAGCGAATAAAGCGATCAATTTCATCCCAGTTTGGAGAGGCAAAATCTGTATCGAGCTGTCTGGCAAGTTTGTGATTTAATTGATAACGCCACATGACTTCTTGACGTAGCTCGCTCTGTTGGGAAACAGGCGCCATATAATCTTGTTCTGCAGTATACCATTCTGCAAGCTCTTTTCCGAAAATCCAAGCAGATTTGTGCTGTGCCTCGTGACTCACAATAAAGTGTGCAAAAGGCAATAACTCTACATTTGGATTGGGGTTTTTTTCATCATTTAAAATACTTGCCTGATGTAGGCTTAAACGTCGCACACCTTGTTGTTTAAGATGCTCTAACCAGATTTGAAAGTGTTGTGCCAGTAAATGTTGTGACAATAAATCACGAAACTGAATTTGATGCTGGTTAAACACTTGATGCTTGAGCCAATGATTAAAACTTAAATCTTGAGCCAAATATTCATTGCCATAAGTCACAAGGGCAAGTTGCTGTTTCCAAATCTGATCGAGCGCCATAATGTTGAGATCTCGTGGTGATTGGCTTTATCTTATACTTTTTGTATTTCAAGATGCTAATCTAATTTTCATTACATCGAAGCTTCATCAAAGCGACTAAAAACTGTTAGAATACGGGGTTTTTAAATTATTTCTAAATTGTTGCTTTTGAGAGTTACTATGTCACTGGAAGCCCTGACCAATGAAGCGCTCGCTGCAATTGCAGCAGCAGAGGACCTTGCTACACTCGACCAGGTGCGAGTGCAATTTACGGGGAAAAAAAGCCAGCTTGCGGAACAATCCAAAGCACTGGGTAAAATGGACCCTGAACAGCGTAAAGAATTTGGTGCACAAATTCATGCTGTGCGTGAAGCAATCAATGCGGCATTAACTGCGCGTCAAACTGAATTACAACAAGCGGCTTTGGCACAAAAACTGGCGAATGAAACCGTTGATATTACTTTGCCAGGTCGTGGTCAAAGCATCGGCAGTATTCACCCAGTTACGCAGGTACAGGAACGTATTTGCCAATTCTTTACCAAAGCAGGTTTTACCGTGGCAACGGGCCCAGAAGTTGAAGATGACTATCACAACTTTGAAGCGTTGAATATTCCAGGACATCACCCTGCGCGTGCCATGCACGATACTTTCTATTTTGATGTGAATCATTTATTGCGTACCCACACGTCGGGCGTACAAATTCGCACCATGGAAAATCAACAGCCGCCTATTCGTATTGTTTGTCCAGGTCGTGTGTATCGCTGCGACTCAGACCAAACACACTCACCAATGTTCCATCAAATTGAAGGCTTATACGTCGCAGAAAATACCAGTTTTGCAGAACTCAAAGGTTTGTTGATTAACTTATTAAATGAATTCTTTGAAAAAGACTTAAAAGTACGTTTCCGCCCATCTTATTTCCCATTCACAGAGCCAAGTGCTGAAGTGGATATTATGGATGAACGTGGTCGCTGGTTGGAAGTTTTGGGCTGCGGCATGGTGCATCCAAACGTGTTACGCGCTTCAGGCATCGACCCAGAAAAATATAAAGGTTTTGCCTTCGGTTTAGGGGTAGAGCGTTTTGCGATGTTGCGTTATGGCATCAATGACTTGCGTATGTTCTACCAAAATGATGTGCGTTTCTTGCGCCAGTTTGCTTAAAACTTTTTAAACAACCTTTCCTAAAATTAGGAGAGGGAAAAGAGATTATTTTTAAATTTTAAAAATCCCCCTAAATCCCCCTTTGTAAAAGGGGGACTTACGCGAAATAAATAGAAGTGTGGGAATTCCCCTCTTTGTTAAAGAGGGGTTAGGGGAGATTCAGGAAATGAATGTATGAAAATTAGCGAAAATTGGCTACGCACGTGGGTTAACCCAGCCATTGACAGCGATACTTTATCGAATCAACTCACGATGCTGGGTCTAGAAGTTGATGATATGTCACCAGCAGCAAAGCCATTTACAGGCGTTGTGGTGGGTGAAGTCTTAACGGTTGAACAGCATCCAGATGCAGATCGTTTACGTGTGACTACGGTAAATATTGGTTCAGGTGAGCCGTTGCAGATTGTGTGTGGTGCGCCAAACGTGCGTGTAGGTATGAAAGCACCTGTGGCAACCATTGGTGCGGTATTGCCAGGCGACTTTAAAATCAAAAAAGGCAAACTGCGTGGTGTGGAATCACAAGGGATGCTCTGCGGCGCATCAGAAATTGACCTTGAAGATAAACTTGATGGTTTATTGGAACTGCCTGCAGATGCACCTGTAGGTGTGAATGTACGTGAATATCTTGATCTAGATGACCATGTCATTGATATCAGTATTACTCCAAACCGTGGTGATTGTTTCAGTATTCGTGGTATTGCCCGTGAAATTGGGGTGATTAACCAATTGCCAGTGAATACACCTGACATTCAGGCAGTAGCGGCAACTATTCAGGATGAAAAAACTGTACAAAGTTTGACGGAAGGCTGCCCACGTTATTTAGGTCGTGTGATTAAAAATGTAAATACCAAAGCCGCTACACCTGAGTGGATGGAGCGCGCGTTGGCACGTTCAGGTATCCGTCAGCACAGTATTTTGGTTGATATTACCAACTATGTCTTGATTGAATTGGGTCAGCCAATGCACGCTTTTGATGGTGCTAAAATTCAAGGTGGCATTCAAGTTCGTCAAGCGACTGCAGCAGAAAAATTGGTGCTGTTAAACGAGCAAGAAGTTGAGCTGCAAGATGATGTGATGGTGATTGCCGATGACGCAAAAGTATTGGCGATGGCGGGCATCATGGGTGGTTTATCTTCTGCGGTAAGTGATGAAACCACAGAAATTTTCCTTGAATCCGCTTTCTTTGCACCATTGCATATCGCAGGTCGTGCACGTCGTTATGGTTTGCATACCGATGCCTCACAGCGTTATGAACGTGGTGTCGATTTTGAATTGCCATTATTGGCGATGAACCGTGCATCACAACTGATTGCAGAATTTGCTGGCGGCGAATTTGGTCCAATTACAGTGGCAGAACAAGCAGCACAATTGCCAACACGTGAAGCAATTGCGTTAAATCAAGCGCAAGTCGATCAGCTCTTGGGTTATCACGTTGATGCTACATTTATTACCGATGCTTTAACTCGTTTAGGCTGCGAAGTTACTGTTCAAGCTGAAGGTCAGTGGAGCGTTGTACCACCATCACATCGTTTTGATATGGCAATTTACCAAGACTTAATTGAAGAAGTTGCTCGTATTCACGGTTATGACAACATTCAAATCAGTTTGCCTGTGATTGATGTGCAATTAGCAAAATACCAAGATCAGTTTGAAGTTGCGCAATTACGTCAAACCGCAGTGACTTTAGGTTATCAAGAAGCAATTAGTTTTAGCTTTGCCGATGCAAAATTGGAAAAACAATTAAACCCTGCAGTGAATCCGTTGGCATTGGCGAATCCAATTTCAAGCGATTTGGCAGTAATGCGCTCAACGTTGTTATCCAGCTTAATTCCATGCGTTCAGTACAACGTGAATCGTCAACAAAACCGTGTGCGTTTCTTTGAGTTGGGTTTACGTTTTGATTATCAACATGCAGCAAGCATTCATGACTTGAAGCAAATTCCAACTTTGGCATTGATTGCGGTAGGTGCTAAACATGCAGAATCTTGGCATGCTAAAGCTCAGCCTATGGATTTCTTCGATTTTAAAGGCGATATTGAAGAAATTTTAGCTGCAGGTCGTGTGCAGGTAGAGTATGTTCGTTCAGAGCGTACTTGGTTGCATCCTGGACAATCTGCTGAAATTTTGGTAGATGGTCAGTCTATTGGTTACTTTGGTCGTTTACATCCATCTTTAGAAGATGAGCTGGATTTAGGCACGGCTTGGGTAGCAGAACTCGATCAAACAGCAGTTTTGCAAACTTATGTATCTAATTTTACAGAATTATCACGTTTTCCATCGGTTAGACGTGATATTGCGCTTTTAATTAGTGATAAGATAAATGTAAGCGAAATTCAGCAACTTATTGAAAAAACGGGTGGAGCGCTGTTAGACTCAACTTGGTTATTCGATGTGTATACTGGACAAGGTGTTGAACAAGGCAAGCGTTCTTTGGCTTTTGCTCTGTTATGGCAACATCCAACACGTACACTTGAAGATGCTGAAATTAAATCTGGTATGGATAACATTCTGCAAGTGTTGGAAAACACTTACCAAGCGACATTGAGGGCTTCATGACAGCATTAACAAAAGCAGAAATGGCTGATCATTTAAGTGAGCTCACGAGTTTAAACCGCCGTGAAGCGAAACAAATGGTCGAGTTATTTTTTGATGAGATCAGCCAAGCACTGATCTCTGGCGAGCAAGTTAAACTTTCAGGGTTTGGGAACTTCGAGTTACGTGATAAACGTCAACGACCTGGTCGCAACCCGAAAACAGGCGAAGAAATTCCAATTTCAGCCCGCCGTGTAGTCACATTCCGCGCAGGGCAGAAATTCCGCCAGCGTGTGGGAAATGAGCAGATCGATTGATCTGCTTTTTTTTATGCTTTTTATAAGAGATTTTAGAAAGACGCTGTGATTTAGCAAGACATAGTGATTGATCTTGCAATTGAGAGACTTGAATCAAACTATGGATATGAATGAAAACACTGTAGAGCTGAACAAGACGCTACCTAAGAATTGAGCGTGGAGATGAGAAACCAAAAGGTTATATCGAAATAAATGCCGAATGGGGTTAAGTGTTTTAGTTAAATGCTTTTATATGCTGAATCATCTACTTGAAAAAGATGGATTGAGCGATTTGGAGATATTGTGCTGAGTAAAATAAATTTTAGACAAAATATTCAGAAATAAAAAAGAGAGCCATCGGCTCTCTTTTTGTACTGCATAATCGTATCGATTATTGAGCAGCAGCTTCAGAAGCAGCAGCAGCAGCGTCTACAGCAGCATCAGCAGCGTCAGTTGCAGCAGCAGCAGCAGTGTCAGCAGCATCAGTAGCAGCGTCTACAGCAGCTTCAGCGCCAGAAGCAACTTCTACAGCAGCAGCGTCAGCAGCAGCTTCAGCTTCAGATGCAGCTACAACAGCTTCAGATGCAGCAGCGTTAGCGTCAGCAGCAGCTTCTTCAGTTTTTTTAGCACAACCAACGAAAGCTAAAGTAGTAGCAACTGCAGCAGCAATAGCGATTTTTTTGAATAACATGGCATCACTCTCTAAAATATGAGATTAAAAAAAACCGACGTTAGTCTGTTGTATGCTTTTATTATTCCTAAATTTTGTTAGGCACTAACAACGCAGGCGCAGTCTAACTGGTCTGCGAATATGCTATCACTGCGCTTTTTGAATTGCTACTAGGTTGATTGAAAAAAAGGCAAAAAAACGCGAAAAATACGTGCTTTTTTAACAGAAAATAACAATTAATTTGGCATTTTAGATTGGAGAGTTGCACGGTAACTGGCTAAAAACTAAAAGGTTTTTACTAAATATTTTTTTATAATCATTTACTTAAAAATAAGTTTACATATACCGCGTGCAATTGTGTCTTTATGTAAATTTTGTCAACCAAATAAAAAAGCCATCGTTTTAAGATGACTTTTTTAGGTGTTTTAATATTTATAGCCGTTTAATTGGCTGCTTTACGTTTCATTTGATCAAAGAAGTCGTCATTAGTTTTGGTTTCTTTCATGCGATCAAGCAAGAATTCCATTGCTGCCAATTCATCTTGAGTGTGTAACAATTTACGCAAAATCCAAACTTTACGCAAATTATCTTCACTCATTAAGCGCTCTTCACGACGTGTACCTGATTTTTTGATGTTCATGGCAGGGAAAACACGTTTTTCTGCAATACGACGGTCTAAGGTAATCTCTTGGTTGCCTGTACCTTTAAACTCTTCGTAAATCACTTCATCCATTTTACTGCCAGTTTCAATCAGTGCAGTTGAAATAATGGTTAGAGAACCACCTTCTTCAATATTACGTGCAGCACCAAAGAAGCGTTTTGGACGTTCTAAAGCGTGCGCATCAACACCACCTGTTAAAACCTTGCCTGAAGAAGGTACGACAGTGTTGTAGGCGCGTGCCAAACGGGTAATCGAATCCAGTAAAATCACCACGTCTTTTTTATGTTCAACTAAACGCTTGGCTTTTTCAATGACCATTTCTGCAACTTGAACGTGACGAGCAGGTGACTCATCAAATGTTGATGCAATCACTTCACCGCGCACGGTGCGTTCCATTTCAGTCACTTCTTCAGGGCGTTCATCAATGAGAAGTACAATCAAGAACACTTCTGGGTTGTTACGAACAATCGACTGAGCGATGTTTTGTAGCAACATGGTTTTACCCGCTTTAGGCGGAGCCACAATAATTGAACGCTGACCTTTACCAATTGGCGCAACCAAATCTACCACACGTGCAGTTAAGTCTTCAGTTGTTCCATTACCTAACTCCATCACCAACTGTTCTGTTGGGAAAAGCGGGGTTAAGTTTTCAAATAAGATTTTATTACGTGAATTTTCAGGGGTGTCATAGTTAATTTGATTGACTTTGAGCAAAGCAAAATAACGTTCGCCTTCTTTTGGTGGACGAATCGTACCTGTAATGGTGTCACCCGTGCGCAGGTTAAAGCGACGAATTTGCGAAGGGCTGACATAAATATCATCTGGGCCAGCAAGGTATGAACCTGCAGCTGAGCGTAAGAAACCAAAACCATCAGAGAGAATTTCTAGAACGCCATCACCAAAAATCTCTTCACCATTCATGGCATGGCGCTTTAAGATGGCAAAAATAATGTCTTGCTTGCGGTTACGCGCCATTCCTTCAAGGCCCATAAACTCGGCAATCTTGATGAGTTCGCCAATCGGTTTTTTCTTGAGTTCGGTTAAATTCATAGAGGTTCTGATAGAATTAAAATTCTGGGGTACAGGTTAGAGAGGGAGCAACATTTAGCCGCATTCATACAATAAAATGAAAGCAATTGTATTTGCACAATAACGATTCAGAGCACTGATTCATTGTTTGATTGAAAAATGTGAAAAACAATTTCTGTTGCCGAGCGGCATTTTTGTGTTGTGTCTTTTCAGAAAGAGGATGAAAGATCCTGCGTTTCCTGAGCATGCAATATAAGAGAGAAACGTCTACTTGTCAATTTGTAGGCAAAAAAAATACGCCAATGCGTGGCGTATTTTTTTTCATCATCTCTATAAATAGACGATGGATCAATCGACTTAGATATTTTCGTCAATAAACGCAGTCAATTTAGATTTAGGTGCTGCACCGACTTGCTGTGCAACCACTTCACCATTTTTGAACATCAATAATGCTGGAATATTACGGATGTTGTAGTTCACTGCAGTTTGTTCGCAAGAGGTTACATCAACTTTTACAATTTTAACTTTGCCTTGGTATTCGTCTGCAAGTACTTCAAGTACAGGTGCAATTGCTTTACATGGCGCACACCAGCCAGCCCAGAAGTCAACCAATACAGGAGTATCCGATTGAAGAACATCTGCTTCGAAGTTTGCATCAGTGGTGTTTACGATGTTGCCAGACATGGATTACGCTCCAAATAATTTTTAAGATAGCTTTGGTTAGTATTACATAGCCATCTTGAACAAAGTAGGGGAATCTGTGGATTTTCCATTCAAAATACAAATTTGTCCAATTGATCGTGACGATAACGCTAAACGAAAATGCGAATTCTGTAACACAATTGTCATATATGCGGAAAATTTAAATAGTCGTCAAATTGTGCTGATAAATGGCTTTTAAATTAGGTGTATGTGAATTACTCTAGGCACAATTCTGTCTAGGTTTGTTTGAAGAATGTCTGATTTTTTAATTGATGAAGAGTTACTCGCAGCCATCGATATGGGGTCGAATAGTTTCCACTTGGCGATTGCTCGAGTGGATCATGGTGAAGTAAAAAAAGTGGCATCAATGTCAGAAAAAGTACAGTTGGCCGCAGGTTTAGATGAAAATAAGAATTTGACCGAAGCTGCTCAACAACGTGGTTTGGCATGTTTGGCGCGTTTTGTGGGACGTTTAACTGCGGTGCAGTCAAACCGTTTGCGTATTGTGGCAACCAACGCATTGCGTCAGGCCAAAAATGGACATGAGTTTATTCAAAAAGCCGCAGAAATTTTGCCTAAACCTATTGAAATTATTGCAGGGCGTGAAGAAGCCCGTTTAATTTATTTAGGCGTATCGCACACGATGGCAAATAGTGGTCGTCGTTTGGTAATTGACATTGGCGGTGGTTCGACAGAGTTGATTATTGGCGAAGAATTTGAGCCAATTCATACCGAATCTTTACAAATGGGCTGTGTGGCCTATACCAAAGCCTATTTTGCCGATGGTGAAATTAGCAAGAGCAGTTTTGAAAAAGCAGTGGTTGCAGCGCGTAAAGAACTGTATTCGATTGCCAATACTTATAAAGAAGCAGGTTGGGATACCGTTGCAGGTTCGAGCGGTACCATTAAAGCCTGTCGTCAAATTACGGTAAATATGGGCTGGAGCAATGAGCAGGAAAATCTGACTCGTGAAGGTTTAGAAAAACTCAAAGACCGTTTGCTCAAGTTTAAACACGTATCAGAAATGGAATTTGATGGTCTAAAAGAAGACCGTCGAGCAGTTTTGCCAGCAGGTTTGGCAATTTTATATGCGGTATTTGATGTATTAGATATCGATAAACTGGTGTATTCCGATGGGGCTTTGCGTGAAGGCGTAATGTATGACTTGTTGGGACGTTTCCAGCATGAAGACATTCGTGATCGCAGTGTACAGGCCTTGATGGGGCGTTATAACTCAGACCCGAAACAGGCTGGACGTGTGGTGAAAACTGCGCAACATTTATTTGACAGCGTGGCAGAATCATTAAAATTAAATAACGAAGATAGTGACTTATTGCGTCGTGCTGCGTACCTACATGAAATTGGTTTAGCCATCAGTCACAGCAGTTATCATCGTCACGGTGCATATTTATTGCAACATTCGGACATTCCCGGTTTCTCACAAATTGACCAAAACTATCTCTCGCATTTGGTCGGCAACCATCGTCGAAAGTTGCGCCAAGACGCGAAAACAGAAGCACTGAAAGCGGGTGGCAATAAAATTGTTTACTTAAGTTTGTTGCTTCGCCTTGCAGTTTTGGTCAACGCAAGTCGTAGCGATGCGATGCTTCCTGCCATTGAATTAAGCATCCGCAATGCGCAACAATGGCAGCTCAGCGTGTCGGGTGATGCCAAACAATGGCCATTGCTTGTCGCTGAATTGCACGATGAACAAGTGCAATTCAAGAATTGGGACATTGAATTGAATATTCAGTCGGAACAATTTGTCGATTAAGATTTGGTTAATTTAGGGATAACAGTCGACTTATGAAAAAAGCTGCTCAATCTAAAGCATGGAAAACCGTGCAAATTGCACGTCATCCTGAACGTCCGCAATTTCTAGACTATGTGGGTGAAATTTTCACTGAATTTGATGCCTTACATGGCGATCGTTTATTTGGTGATGATGGTGCAATGATCGGTGGATTGGCACGCTTTGATGGTCAGCCTGTCATGGTGATAGGTCAACATCGTGGTCGCAGTACCCGCGAAAAATTACAACACAACTTCGGGATGTGTAATCCAGAAGGCTACCGTAAGGCACAGCGTCTTATGGATATGGCAGAGCGTTTTAATCTGCCAGTTTTCACTTTTGTTGATACCATGGGTGCATACCCAGGTGTAGGTGCAGAGGAACGTGGTCAGGCAGAAGCGATTGCGACCAGCTTAGCGCAATTGTCGAACTTAAAAGTACCTGTAATTGCTACAGTATTGGGCGAAGGTGGTTCAGGCGGTGCGTTGGGTATTGGCGTGGCTGACCGTGTGGTAATGTTGTCACACAGTATTTACTCTGTTATTTCACCAGAAGGTTGTGCGTCTATTCTGTGGAAAACTGCAGAAAAAGCCGAACAAGCCAGTGAAGCATTGGCATTGACTGCAGAAAAACTGCAAAAGATTGGTATTGTAGAATACGTGGTTGATGAAGGTGAGGGTGCGCATTTAAACCCTGAACAAGTCATGCACAGTCTGAAAAATGTGTTAAAAGAAGCTTTGGATGAATTGCAAGCGATGGATGCAACACAACGATGCGAAGAACGTTACCAGCGTTTAATGAAGTTTGGCAGCGACAATTTAGGTCTAGCGTCTTAAGCCAATTACAGGCTTTTTCTGCACAGACAAAATTTTTAATCGGATGTAGTGGCGGCATGGATTCCATGCTGCTACTGCATCTTTTGTCGTTTTTGTGCCCTGAAAAAGTACGCGCGATTTATATTGATCACCAATTGCAAAGTCCAAGCGCAGCGTGGGGCACATTGGTGCAAGCCACCTGCCAAAATTTAAATGTGCCGTGTGTGCTGCAAAAAGTCAGTGTGTCTGAGGGTAATTTAGAAAATCAGGCACGTCAGGCGCGTTATCAGGCCTATATGCAGCACTTAGATAGCAACGAAGTTCTAGTATTGGCGCATCATCAGCAAGATCAGGCAGAAACCGTATTGCTGCGTTTGTTTTCAGGCGCAGGTGTGCAAGGACTTGCTGCCATGCAAGCTGTCGATGTGCGTGATGACATCAGTATTTGGCGTCCGTTATTGGATATTTCGCGTGAGCAGATTTGCCAATGGAGTGCTGAATTAAAGCTCGATTATGTGCAAGACCCAAGCAATCAGGATGTGCATTATGACCGAGCTTGGGCAAGAGAAATATTGTGGCCTGTCGTGCAACAGCGTTTTCCTAAAATGCAGCAAGCTGTGACGCGTACTGCAAACTTGATGCAAGATACTGAAAACATTTTGGCAGAAGTTTTGGCGCAGGATTTAGCTGCATGTGGCACAGACTCGCAGTTGAATTTAATTCAGTTACAACAATTGTCTTTGTCACGGCAACGTCAGCTATTATCGGCATGGATGAAAGGACAGGCACAATATCGCCCAAGTTTTGATATGGTCGAACGCTTGCAACGTGAGGTGATTCAAGCCAAAGCCGATGCACAAGCGGCATTACATTGTCAGGATTATTATTATCTGCGTTATCAGCAACAATTATTTCGTTTGCCGAAAGCGGAGTATTTAGCTGCAGAACATTTTGAGGCAGAAGAACAAGTGTTATGTTTGCAGGCAGATCAGACTTTTCAAGTGTGGTCTGGCTGTTATCAACTGCAACAAGCCAAAGTCGGTTTATCTGCAACTTTGCTGAATCGTCCGTTAACTTTACGGCCACGTTTGGGTGGTGAAAAAATTCATTTGTATGGTCGGGTGGGCACATGGCCACTGAAAAAAGCCATTCAGGAAGCACAAATTTTTCCGTGGACGCGTCATACAATTCAAATATTAAGCCTAGATAATGTTATGCTAGGCGTTTTTAGCCCCAAAGGCTTTTGGCTTGCACAGTCGGACTATTGTGTCGCAGATGGATGGCAACCGAATTTAGTCTCTTAACGACAAAGAACTCAACGAAGAGCGTGAATCATGAGTGCAGTATTGAATTGTAATATTAGTTTCATTGGCGGTGGCAACATGGCGCAAGCCTTGATTGGTGGTTTGATTGCCAGAGGTTTGCCGCCAACCCGTATTACAGTTTCAGACCCTGTAGAACAAGTGCGTGAATTATTAAAAGAAAAAGATGTGCATGTCACTGAGGATAATTTGGCCGCGATTGCAGATGCAGATATTGTGGTATTTGCAGTCAAACCACAGGTTTTGGCACAAGTATTGCGTCCATTGCACGGTCAGTTTGAAGATAAGCTGGTGATTTCGATTGTTGCGGGCGCAGAAATTGCCACGATTTCTGAGTTATTACGTACAGAACGTGTAGTGCGGGTAATGCCAAATACGCCTGCTTTGGTGCAAACAGGTGCACATGGTTTGTATGCAACCGAACAGGTCAATAGCACTGACCGTGAATTGGCAAGTCAGGTTTTGGCAGCGACAGGTTTAACTATTTGGGTAAACTCTGAGGCGCAAATTGATGCTGTGACTGCAGTATCTGGTTCAGGGCCAGCATATTTCTTCTATTTGATGGAAAGTATGATTCGTGCAGGCAAGAACTTAGGTTTAGATGAAAAAGTGGCGACAGCACTGACGTTACAAACTGCTTTGGGTGCAGCACAAATGGCAATTACCAGCTCGAATACACCTGCAGAATTACGCAAAAATGTAACTTCACCAAATGGCACGACCCAAGCGGCAATTGAAGTGTTTGATCATGCGCAAATTTCACAAAATATTCAGGCGGCATTGGCTGCTGCTAAAACGCGTAGTCAAGAATTAGCGCAAGAGTTGAGTGATAGTATTTAATTATTGAAAAACAATGAATTTAAATTTTAGGAAAGTTTAAGTATGGGTGCAAATTCTGCGCTAATTTTTGGCATTATCATTAACGTAGCGATTTTGCTCGTATTCTTCCGTTTCTTAATGCAATTGGCAGCGGTGAGTCCTTATAACCCTGTGGTGCTTTCAACCATTAAAGCCACCAAAATTGTAGATGTATTTGGACGTATTTTTCCAACGGTTGGCAAAGGTCGAGTTAACTCTGCAGCCTTGGCTTTGTTGGTGGTGTTGTATCTACTCAAAATTTTTGGTGTTATGTATCTCAATGGTGCGATGCCGAATAGTCCAATTCACTTACTGATTCTGACTTTTGTGACCATGATTCAGGATTTAATCCGTTTCTGTCGTTATTTGATTTTTGCCACCATTATTTTGAGTTGGGTGGTGATGTTTACTCAATCTCGTGGCCCGTATATTGAGGTGATTCAAGAGTTGGCTGAGCCGTTATTAGCACCATTTCGTCGTTTATTGCCGAACATGGGCATGATTGATTTGTCGCCAATTATTGCATTTTTGGCTTTATATATCGCTGAAATTATTATGAATCAGGTAGCGATTGTATTGTTGACTGGCTTATAAGTCGCATTATCCTAAAACATTAAAAAGGACTCAAATCGAGTCCTTTTTTTGTAGTTTAAGTTTGGGCTGACGACCTTAATGAGTCTTCAGAAATACAAATAACCTGCATCCTGACCTCCTTCTAGGCGAAGGAAGGTGCTGAAAAAAGAGAGCGCAACGACTTTAGTGCGCTTCATCCCAGTTATTGCCTTTTCCGACTTCCACCACCAATGGTACAGAAATTTCCACCACAGATTGCATGACTTCTGCCAACTTCGGCGCGAGCTCATCTGCCGCATCTGCATCGACTTCAAATACCAATTCATCGTGTACTTGCAGCAACATTTTGGCTTGCGCTTGCGGTAACATTTTGTCGACTTCAATCATCGCCATTTTAATAATATCAGCTGCAGAGCCTTGTAATGGCGCGTTAATTGCCGCACGTTCTGCCGCTTTACGTACCATCATATTACGTGCAGCAATATCTGGCGTATAGAGGCGACGACCTAAAATAGTTTCTACAAAACCTTGTTCTAGCGCGACTTGGCGGGTACGTTGCATATATTCATAAATGCCCGGATAACGCTGGAAGTATTGCTTGATGTAGTTTTGTGATTCTTCACGGGTAAACCCAAGCTGACGAATTAAGCCAAATTCCGACATGCCGTAGAGCAGACCGAAGTTTACAGCTTTGGCCTGACGACGCTGATCTGAGGTTACGTCTTCTAAGGCAATACCCAAGACTTCTGCCGCAGTACGGCGGTGCACGTCTTGTCCATGGTTAAAGGCATCGAGTAGGGCATCATCTTGTGAAAAATGTGCCATTAAACGCAATTCGATTTGCGAGTAGTCGGCTGCCAACAACACGCGACCTTCAGGTGCGACAAAGGCTTTACGAATTTGACGACCAATTTCAGTACGAATTGGAATGTTTTGTAAGTTTGGATCAGTAGAAGATAAACGCCCTGTTGCAGTCAAAGCTTGGTGATAACTGGTATGCACTCGATGCGTATCGTTGTTGGCTTGCTTCAGTAAGCCATCGGTATAGGTGCTTTTGAGTTTAGATAAACCACGGTAGTCTAAAATTAAACTACTGATCGGATGCTCAATTTTTTCCAAAACACTTTCACTGGTACTGTATTGACCTGTTGCGGTTTTCTTGCCGACTTTGAGTCCGAGTTTATCAAACAGGATTTCGCCCACTTGTTTCGGTGAGCTGACATTAAAGTTTTCACCTGCCAATTCTACAATTTGGTTTTCCAAATCTTGCATGGTTTGGGAAAAATCGACACCCAATTGATCTAAAAATTTCAGATCAAGCTGAATGCCATTTTCTTCCATACTGGTCAGCACACGCGCCACAGGCATTTCAATGTTGTGCAAAATATTGACCAATTCAGGATGCTTTTGTAGCTTCGCAGACAGCACTTCATATAAACGATACGTAACATGCGCATCTTCTGCAGAGTAGTGCGCAGCCGTTTCAATTTCAATTTGATTGAAAGTTTTTTGCTTGACGCCTTTGCCTGCAATTTGCTCATAAGATGTGGTCAGGTGGCTTAAATATAAGCGTGCCACATCATCCATGCCGTGACGGGTTGCGACAGAGTTAAGCACATAAGATGCCAACATGGTATCGAAATACCAACCTTGTAAATGAATACCGTGATTTTCAAGCACATGCGCATCATATTTTAAATGATGCCCAATTTTATCCACCGCATTATTTTCTAAAATAGGTTTGATTTGTGCCAAAACCTGATCACGGTTGAGCTGCTGTGGTGCGCCCTCATAATCATGCGCCAAAGGTACGTAATAGGCATCTTTGGCATCGAACGCGATAGAAAAACCAACAATTTCTGCAACGCGATAATCCAGACTGGTGGTTTCTGTATCAAAGGCAAAACGCTGTGCAGTTTGCAAGCGTTGCAGCAAAGCATCCCAATGCGCCTGATCTAAAATGGTGTGGTATGTTGCTGCACCGAGTTGATCATCAACACTGCTTTGCGTGGCTTGATCTTCAGTTTCAATTTCATTGGCTGTCGGTGCGGCGACTGTTTTTGCAGCTTGTTGATAATTGCTGTTATTTGGGTTATTTGGATGATCGAGCGATTGTAATTGATTACGGAATTCTAGCTCGGTATATAAATTGCGTAAGGCTTCAACATTAGGGTCTTGTAGTTTTAGATCGGCATAACCAAAGTTCAGATCAAGGTCACAAACAATGCTGGCGAGTTGATGATCTAGCGCGATGCCATCGGCATTGTCTTTAATATTTTGTCCGACTTTGCCTTTAATATGATCGACATTTTCTAAAATCGCACCAATCGAGCCATATTCGGCCAGTAGTTTTGCAGCAGTTTTGGCGCCAATGCCGGGCACGCCCATAATACCATCAGAAGCATCACCCATGAGGGTCAGATAATCAATAATTTGATGCGGCCATACGCCAAACTTGTCAAATACAGCCTGAATATCCATTGGCTTTTCTTTGAAGCTGTCTTCAAGGGTAACTTTTTCAGTCACCAACTGCGCCATGTCTTTATCGCCCGTAGAAATCAGTACTTGCTGTCCTTCGGCTTCGGCACGTTTGGCTAAAGTTCCAATAATATCATCGGCTTCTGCGCCTGGTAGCATGTAAAGTGGAATACCCAAAGCACGAATTAAAGCATGTAAGTATGGAATTTGCTGAGAAAGTTCCTCAGGCATACTTGGGCGGTCACCTTTATAAATTGGCGATAGTTCGTGACGGAAAGTCGGCTCAGGCGTATCAAAAATTACCGCCATGTGAGTAGGCTGAGTACGACGCATCAACTTTTGAATCGCAGAGATCGCGCCACGAATAGCATTGGTATGTAAACCAGTTGACGTGGTTAATGGTGGTAGTGCGTGAAAGGCACGAAATAGAAAATATGAGCCATCGACCAAGACAAATGGTGGCATGGATTGATTCCTTCTGCAAATAAGCAGTTTATTGTACGTGATTTTTGCAGTTGTCGCAGAAACTGATTTTTAAGGCAAGTGTTGCAGACGCACAGTTACCGAATTGCTGATGAATCCTGATTCAGAATCGTGCTGTCTGTTGTATGATCGGAGCCATGACAATATCAATAAAATGAAGAGCAATGCAGACAGAGCAGAATGAAATTCGAATCATTTGGTTCATGCTATTAATCATAATTTCAATTGGCGCATGGTGGCTCGGTGTGCCGATGCTGAGTTATATCTGTGCAGTTGCTGCGGTGGTCAGCGTGATGTTTTTTGTGGGACGAGTGCAGAACTCACTGGAACAGGTTGTGGATGCACAGTCACAAGTACAACGCCAAAGCTCTAAAACTCCTTTATATATCGCGGCTTTGATTGCTTTTTTAGGGATATTGCTGGATTGGTATTTACTGGCATCGATTGCTTTAAGTGCATGGTTTTTTATGTTGCTGCGATGGTTGCAGCGTTTGGAGCAAGGACTGTATCAATTACAGCAATTACAAAGTGCTGCTAAGCTTCAGGCGCATGCTCAAAAGAGCTATCCCCAAAAGACCAATGCTCAAGAGAGAAAGACTCAAACGCAATTCGCAGAGCATATTTTAGCCAACACATCTGAAGTTGGTGCAAGTCTTTCATCCGCTGAGGCAAATGTGGATGAGGGTGTTATATCAACCGCTTCTCAACCTGAAACTATCACTATTCAATCTGATACTGTATTGTCGAGCGAGCCGAATTCTGTTCGGGAACAAGCAGCTCAAGTTTCTTATCCATATCCAGATTCATATCAAGACCAAGAACATCCACATCAAGGGCATCTACATCAAGAATATTCAGCTCCAGATTTAGCCAAATCCTCAAGGTCTGCCGCCCCTTTTGCAACAGAGTCAGGTGCATCAAGTAACAGTTTATTGCAACAAGCCCAATCATGGCTGTTGCATGGCAATCCTGTATTAAAAGCAGCAATTGTAGTGTTACTCATAGGCGTGGTGTTACTGCTACGTTTTGCTACTGAACATTGGCAATTTAGTTTGGCAGTGAAACTTTTGTTCGTTGCTGGCGTGAGTGCAGCAGTGACAGTATTCGGTTATCTGTTACGCAACAAAAATCGCAGCTTTGCTTTGGGTGTGCAAGGTTTGGGGTTGGCTGGGCTGTGTCTGACCTTATTTTTTGCCTATTACAATTTGGTCATTCCAAATTTAGCTATCGCCAGTCTGTGTTTTATTGTGGTGATGGTGCTCACGCTCTGGCTGAGTTTAAAACAACAATCAGTCGAACTTGCCCTCATGGCAATGCTGATTGCGTATTTCGCACCGTTTACTTTACCTGTTCGAAATGCAACAGCCATTGAATTTATTGCCTATTATTTGCTGATTAATATTTCGGTTGCCATTTTAAGTAGTTTGCGTCCGTGGAAATATTTAAATCAAATTGCATTTTTAATGACCGTTGTAGTGGGTGGCAGCTATGCCTTTTATCATGGGTATATCTTTGAACGGCAGGTTTTAACGCTTTTGGTTTTGGCACATGCGGCTATTTTTATTTGGTTGGGTTTTCGCTTTAGTCAACTTTTGGCAAAGGATGATGTTGTCACGTTTCAGCTGAAACCTATTTTAGACCTTGCCTTGATTTTTGGCGCACCCATAGTCGGTTATGCCTGTTTATATTTGATGTATTTTGAAGAAACAGCAGGGCAGGCAGCCTTTAGTTTGTTATTTGCGGTGGTTTTTGCAGGTTTGTATTGGCTGACCAAACAGCATCGGCAGACACAATTTATTGCACAAAGTTATTTCAGTTTGATGCTGATTTTTAGTGTGTTGATTCCACCTATTTTACTGCCTGAACAATGGAGTGTCATTGGTTGGGCATTACAAGGCGTGGCTGTGTTTATGTTTGCCTTTATTCAACATTCTAAAATTAGCCGTTACTTGGCACTGGGTTTGTTTGCCGTAGCGGGCTTATCAGGGCTGTATTATTTAGTCGAGTTACCTTATTTCGAGCGTAGTATTTATTGGGTACTGAGCCTAAGTTATGCCACGGTTGTGGTGTTTTCCAACAGCCGTGCAGCTTTCAGACAACAACTGAGCACAGCAACCACGAGCGTACTGTGTTTAATGATGTTGTCTGCAACCAGTTTATGGCTATGGTTAGGTTTAGATTACTTTGATGGAGAACTTGCAACCGTACAGACGCTTTTGGCGGTGGTGGTCATTTATTTACTTATCAACGAAGTACTACTTTCTCGTCAAGCGACATGGTCATGGCTATTGCCCAAATGGTTAGGTCTAACGCCAGTTTCGCTCACTGCAGCAGGTTTATTATTCAGCCGTAGCTATGATGGAGCGGTGCATTGGGTTTCGGGTACTGAACGTCTGCTATTTGCCTTGTTTGCAGGCTTGCTCAGTGTGTTGTGGTTGCGTCCTTTATGGACTGTCCGCAGCGACAAAGAATGGCTGAGTTTAGGACTGTTACCCATTTTGGCGATGGCGAGTTTAACGCTGTTACCACAGCATCCGTATAGCAGCGTGGTGATTTTACCATTGCTCTTTGCGGCGTGGTGTTGGTGGCAACAACCGGATTCAGATTGGCGCAAATTTTGGTATGCGCGTAGCAATTTAATCTTCATGTTGATGTGGATGCTATGTTCACAACTGTTGACTGAACACGCATTTTACGGCTATGTACTGCCTATTTTGAATCCATTTGATTTGGTTAGTATAGCCATGTTGGTGGCTATTTTGTGGATGTTGAATCTGCAACGCAAAACCCATTTAGACCAAGGCTTGGCAGCGGTAATTATGGTCTTGAGTTTACTGTGGCTAAGTAGTTATGTGCTATTACGTGCCTTACATCTGTATTTGGGAACGCCAATCAACCAAATTGCTGTTTGGCAAGATGCCACTGTGCAGCTCAGTTTGACCTTGCTTTGGGTGAGTTTGGCTTGTATCGCCATGTGGATTGCCAGTCTGAAACAATTACGTGCCTTGTGGATTTTAGGCAGCAGTATTTTGGTGATTGTGACCTTAAAATTGGTGCTTTTAGATTTATCTAATATTGGAACTTTAATGCGCGTGCTGTCATTCTTTGCTGCAGGTTTAGGTATGCTACTGATTGCATATATCGCCCCAATTCCTGAACCAGATCTCGCAAAAAACAACACTTCGCCGTCTTCCAAAGCTTGAGCAGATCCTCAAGTTTAGTTAGAGGCAAAGTGTCGAAGACTGAAACGATTACTTTAAGTCAGGTTCTCGTTTCAGTGCTTGGGCATTGGCATATTGATCAAGTTCTTCATTATTTAAAGGGCGCGATAAAGGATGATCAACAAAACCCATTTTGGGTACAGGAATTTCGATTTGGTTGTCTAGGAAACCATTACGGATACGTTCCTGCATTTCATCACGTACCTTTAAAAAGTTTTCTTGCTGGCACCACACCGCAAACAACAATTCAATTGAAGATTCACGGAAAGCTGTAACTGTCACCGCGGGTTTAGGGTCAGACAGCACGAGCGGATATTGATTGGCGACACTGAGCAACACTTCACGCACTTTAATAATATCTTCGTGAAAATTAATCGCGAGGGTAATGGGCACACGTCGGATTGGAAACTTGGACAAGTTATGCACGGGTGCACGAATCAATTGTTCATTGGGTAAACGCACATAAATATTGTCTTGGGTCAGCAATTTAACTGAAAGTAAGTCAATTGAGATCACTTCACCTTCAATGGTGTGTCCGCGAATCAGGGTGATTTGAATGGTATCGCCCACTTCAAAAGAACCTTCGCCAATCAGGAACATACCACTAATTAAATTGGATGCTGATGTCTGTGAGGCAAAACCCAAAGCCACGGTTAAAATACCTGCCGCACCTAAAAACACGCTGAGTTTAAAGCCTGCTTCTTTCAAGCTCGCCATCACAAACAGCAGGAAAATAAAGTAAAAAATCCCGCGTCGCCAAACTAAGCGTTGATGCGCATTAAAACGTGCGCCAATAGTGCGTACAAAAGTATTGGAAACAAAACGTGCAATTAAGAAACCAATCAAAGACAATACAATTGCGACCAAAATTTCGGTCAGACGATCTGTATTGATACTGGTAAAAATTCCTTTGAGGCTGTTGGTGATTTCTTTGGAAATATTGGAATCTGCCATAACATCCTCTTAGAAAAATGAATCAAACATATTAAATAAAGCACCTGCCGTTTCACGCGGTGGTTGCAAATAGGTCACTTCACCTGCATGTGGCGGGGTGCGATTTTCAATCCGAATTCGTGGCGGGCGGTCTAAACCTTCATGCATCACTTTAATTTGTGAAGTCCATAAACGACCTGTACTTTCGCTGAAAAATAAAGGCAGCGCAGGCACAGGCACATTCATTCGGTCAAAACGCAATTGTTGATTGCTGGTGTTGTGAAATTCAATCGGCGTGACGGCACGAAATGCACGTGGTTTTAATTGATGTAATTCGGTACGGCCATCGACTGCTGTGGCATAGCAAATTTCACCTGTACGATGATTGGGGCCAAACCAAGTATCTTTCGGGCGAATAATCGGCAAATCAAAAATGGGTTCACGTTGACCATCGACAAAGGCAGACATCCACAACGGTGTGCTGATATACAAGGTGCCGCGTTGCCCCGCAGGAATATAAATTGGATCGACAGGTTTAATCACCACTGAACGGTCTGCCAAACGAGGCATGAGCTGTAATTTACTTTGTGTAGATTTGAACATATAGCGTTCAATTTTCACAGGTTGTGGAAAGGCAAATTCAGGATCATCAATGTTATGCCATTGCTGTTCATAATCGTATTGAACCTGCGGGCGATAATATTCCAAACGCCATTCTTGCATACCACGGGTCAAACGTACTAAGAGTGAGCCAAATTGCCACGTTTTAGGACGATTGAGCTCAAACTCATAGTCACCCCACCATTTTAATTTAGCCGAATCAGTTTCTGAAATCTCATGATTTTGTGACAATGGCCTATCCCTTTCTTGATAAATCAGCGAAAACAGACTTCACGCTGTCATACGCTTAGAGTACACTCAAATTAAATTTTTTCATCATTATTATAATCGCTGATGCAAGTACTGAAACAATTACAAATACCGTATAGCTTTGCCAAACGCCATGGGGTGTTAATTCGTTATGAGGGCGATCATGCCTTTATTGTACGTCGTGAAAATACGCCGATGCTTGCCATTCAGGAGGCGCGTCGTTTTTTGGGGCATCCTGCACAGCATCAACTTTGTAGCGATCAGGAATTTCACCAATTATTAAGCAGCAGTTTTGCAGGTGATACAGGCGAGTCGCAGCAAGTCGCTGCGGGATTGGAAGATCACCCTGACTTGCTTAGTTTGGCAGATTCAGTTCCTGAAGCAGAAGACCTGATGGATCAGGAAGATGATGCACCGATTGTACGTTTAATCAATGCTTTACTGTCTGAAGCGATTCGGGTTGGCGCATCGGATATTCATATCGAATCTTTTGAGAAAAAACTGTCAGTCCGTTTGCGGGTCGATGGTCAGTTGCGTGAAATCGTGCAACCGCGCCGTGAACTTGCGCCTTTATTGGTGTCACGTATTAAAGTCATGGCAAAACTGGATATTGCCGAAAAACGTATCCCTCAAGATGGTCGTATTTCGCTCAGACTAGCAGGTCGTGAGGTCGATGTACGTGTGTCAACGCTGCCATCTTCGCATGGTGAGCGGGTGGTAATGCGTTTGCTGGATAAGCAAGCAGGTCGTTTAAACATGACGCACTTGGGGCTGATGCAAAATGATTATGAGCGCTTAAAGCAACTGGTACATCGACCACACGGGATTATTTTGGTTACAGGGCCGACAGGTTCGGGTAAAACTACGACCTTATATGCAGCTTTGTCAGACCTGAATGACGGTTCTAAAAATATTTTGACTGCAGAAGACCCGATTGAATATCAACTTGAAGGGATTGGGCAAACACAGGTCAATACCAAAGTGGATATGACCTTCGCTCGTGCTTTAAAAGCCATGCTGCGCCAAGACCCAGATGTGGTGATGGTGGGGGAGATTCGTGACTTAGAAACTGCCGAAATTGCAGTGCAGGCTTCCTTAACTGGTCACTTGGTACTGTCTACCCTACATACCAATACGGCCATTGGTGCAGTCACCCGTTTAAAAGATATGGGCATCGAGCCGTTCTTGCTGTCAAGTTCATTAATTGGGGTGATCGCGCAGCGTTTAGTGCGCACCTTATGTTCGCACTGCGCCACATGGCATGCTGCAGATGACTTTGAACAAGAACTCTTTAAAAGTGTGACCGATGCAAGCGATTTAAAACTTCCGCAACCGAAAGGCTGTGAACATTGCTCACATACAGGTTTTACTGGGCGGACTGCAATTTATGAAATTGTCCCTGTGGATGAAGCAATGCGCCGTTTGATTCATGGCAATGCCGCGGAATATGAACTGGAAGATTATGCACGACAGCAATCAGGTTCGATTCGTGAAGATGGATTGCGTAAGGTATTGGCAGGTAAAACCACTTTGGAAGAAGTGCTGCGCGTGACCAATGAAGCGGCTGAATAGCTAAAAAGTAAGGTTAAGATAAGAAATACAAAGAGTTGATCACTATATTGTTGATCAACCCTTTTTATTGAAATTCAATTTTAAAATTGCAATAAACGACGATGCTGCATTAACGGCATCGACTCTCGAATTTTGCTTTGTTCATCTAAATCAAAGGGCACTGTAATCAGTTGCGTACCTTCGTCTTGCACCATTGACAATAACTGTCCGCGTGAATTGGCAGCGCCTGAATGTCCCCAAGTCTGACGTTTTTCACCATGCCAACCTTGTTGGGCTGCACCTAAAACCTGACATTGACTGTCCATGCCACGCGCCTGCAAGAGCAATTGCCAATGCATTTGACCTGTGGTGTAAGTAAAAGCCGATGGCGCAGTTAAAATATTGGCGCCTTGCGCACGTAAAGTTAAGGCCAATTCAGGAAAGCGCAAGTCATAACACACCATTAAGCCAATGTTGCCAAACGGTGTTTTCGCTACAACGACTTCAGAGCCGGGTTCAAAAAACTTAGATTCCTGATAACCACCAACAGAGTCACCAACTTGCACATCAAACAAATGAATTTTGTCATAACGTGCTTCAGTTTTTTCTGGGCTAATACATAAACTGACCGTACGCACACGACCATCTGCAATTGTTGAACCATCAGGGCGATATGGGCAGGGCAATGTACCCGCCACAATCCAAATTTGATATTGATGTGCAAGCTGTTCCAACCGCTGTTGAATACTTTCAAACTGTGCCGCGGTTTCGCGTTGTTTGCCTGCTGCAAAGCAGACAAGGTTTTCGGGGAAAACGATCAGTTCAGCACCATCCGCTTTACTCTGTTGAATCAATGTTTCAATGATTTTGAAGTTTTCCTCAATATCATTTTGTGAGTTCATTTGAGCAACAGAAAGTAAAGTCATCAAAGCATTCCTGAGTGAAGATCAAGCGTTCTGCTGATTTTGCTCAGCACATTGATCGAGACTATCTTGTTCTTTTTGTAGCTGTTTCACCAAAGGTTCGAACATATTTTGGTTGTTTTCATTCAGCTTCATGAGGGTTTTATGGGCATCTAATACCGTAGTGAGCATATTGCTATGCGTGACGTGTTCTTCTACCAGCTCACGCGTGCAGACAGTTGGGTCACCACAGTAATTTAAAATCACAAACACCTGTCCTAAGCCCATGCTATTGGCGAGCGTAGTAATGTCTGGATTAGTAGAGAGCATAACTGCTTGAATGTTATGGATTTGTTTCAGTTTTAAGCCTAGCTTAGCCAATACACCTAAAACTGTACTGTCAATAAATGTAGTTTGGGTTAAATCTACAATTGCACCCACCACATTAGATTGCTGTTCAATTTTACTGAGTAGTTTGTCTAGACTAATACAAGATTGGGCACGCACTTCGCCAAAAAGCTTAAAGATATGCGTTCCATTCAAACTTGCATATTCAACATGACCTGTTGACATATAAATGCCATTTGCAGAGAAGGATTAGATAATTATCCCATAGCGACTATATAGACTCAAGTGGCTTACAGTCGTATATCTTGGGTTGAGAAGTTAACTGGCTGATTTATTGGTTATTTTGTTCGACACAAACTCAAGATCGCAATATCATCTGCTACATGATCGGGGGCTTGGAATGATTGATTTTGCAAGTGAAAGACCAATTGTTCAAACTGTTCATTCAAACCACCACTATAAGGTTCTAACGCACCATCGGAGCAGATAATAAACCGCGCCTGTTTATTTAATACGCACTCAAATTCCTCAACTTCTAAATCTTCAGTCAGTCCTAAAGGAAAACTACTGGTATTTAAAATTTTAGGTGCCTGATTGGGTTCAATAATAATGGCAGGTGGATAATGCCCCGCACTCGACCAACGCAGTTCGTGGGTTTCAATATTTAAAATCCCACTAATCATGGTGATATGCTTTTCGATATTTTCTTGAACCAGCATACCGTTCAACTTTTTAATCAACTCGCGTGGTGTTTTGGAGCGACCATGAAATGCAGCCATCCAAGACGTTAGTAAACTACTAGTTACACCATGCCCAGAGACATCGGCTAAATAGAACATGATTTCTTTATCACTGATTTTCCAGTAATCAAACCAATCGCCCGACAAATAAGCCGAAGGCTTAAATAACGTATCTACACGGTAGTTGTACAGTTCGATAGGATTGGGCAGTAATTTTTTTTGTAGTTCAGCAGCTGAAGGTAAGTCGCGGCTGTCTTGATTGCGTTTATATTGTGCGTCTATTTTGCGTAAGGCTTGTGGTGGATTTTCTGGTAAACGACTCCACAACCAACCTGCTAAAGCACCTTGTTCCCATGCTTGTACTAATGCCGTGCCTTCATCTTCAAAGGCCAATACAATCGTAGGTAAATCCCATTGATGGGTTAAATAATCTTGCACATCGGCAATTGCAATAATGGTTGGGTCATACAAGCTGATGTCATCTATGTGAATCATTTGCACACTAGGAAGTGTGTCGAGCACCTGTTCTAGATATGGAATATCACGTGTGGGTTGAATGAAATACATAGAGTTTTGTGTTGACCCTGAACCTAAACAAAGCGTTACTATAACAATGCCTGAATACTCAAGGAAAGTAAAAACTCACCTTGAGTAAAATGTTTTACAAATTATTCTTTGCTTTCTTCAGGCGGGTTTATTTCTTCTTGATCATCAAAAAGTTCTTCGCTTTCATCATCTACAAAAGAAATACTATCTGCATCGAGTCCTTTCTTTTCCGCAATTTCAAAGTTTTTACGTTGCAAGTAAATATCCCGAATCGCGGCATATTTATCGCCCTGTAATACTTGTTCTACATCTAGGAGTTGCGAGCGCGTATCTAGGCCGCGCATAACTTGCTCCGACCAATATAAACGGTCATTGCCATCTAAAATGTATTTTTGTGGACGTGCCTGACCATCTACAAGTGTGCCGAAACCATCACGGAAAGTACTTGGGCCGTAAATTGGTAGCATGACATAAGGCCCTGAAGGGACACCGTAGTAGCCCAAGGTTGTACCAAATTTTTCTTCTTCCGTGTCTAAACCTAAACGACGTGCAGGGTCAGCCATGCCTAAAGTAGTAATCGTATTTAAACTAAAACGACCTAAAGTTTTTGCGGCACGTAAAGGGCGGCCTTGAATCAATTGGTTAACCGCATTCCAAGGTTCGCCCAAGTTTTTTCGGAATTGACGATATGACCCGCGCACTTCACCAGGGACTTTCTTTGTATATTGAACCGCAAGTGGACGCGCGATATTACGATCTAACATATCGTTGAATGCATAAATCTGACGGTTCAAAGGTTGCAGTGGGTCTTTGACTTCATCGGGTTGTGCAGCATTTGCATTCACTTTTAAATCTTTGGCTTTTACATTTTTTAATTCTTTAAGCGCATTCAAACGACTACTTTTAGTTTCAGAAGATGAATCTGCCGCAATAACTTCAGTAGTTTCTTCTTGAGCAACTTCTTCAGTAGAAGGCATTGTCGCATGTGTTGAGGTGATGAATCCTAAAGAAACAAGGCACACCCAAAGATATTTTTGTTGATACATAAAGAATCCTAGCGCTTAAATCTGAGTAAGCAAAAGCTGTTATATCGCCGATGGGTATATAGTAACAGTTAATTTAAACGATGTATTAAAGCAAATTTGCTCAAAATGTGTGTAGAAAAAGCAAAAATGAACAAAAAATAAACACCCGATATATTTCCTTTGAAAAAAGTCTTGCAAGGTAAAATATTTGCCCTATAATGCACATCCATCGGCGGTGATGAGGATTAAAACTTCTGATAAAACAATGACTTGGTTAAGAGTANTTAAATTACCAGTTGACACTTTAGAAATAAAGCGTAATATAGCCGACCTAGCTTGATGCTGACGAAGCATCGAGAAGATCATTAAGAGATTATGAAGAACAACTTGTGTGGATTTTTACTGATTGATTAATCGAAGATATTTTATTGATTGATTGGTTTAAATTACTCGAAGTTTATTTGAGCGAAATTTAAGTCAGAAAATTGATGAGCCAGATTTGGAAGTTTAGATTAAAACTTCAAAATGATTTTAACTGAAGAGTTTGATCATGG